>NZ_CAJOKH010000001.1 GCF_905235195.1 uncultured Methanobrevibacter sp.
GTATTTATAGATTTGCTCTGTGGGTGGTGTTTCTTTAGAAAGTCCTGCATATTTTTCTCAATTTTGTACTAGGATTTAACTCATTAACTACATCGGAAAAGGTATAATTAAAATATATAGTCATTAATTGAATTTTAATTGAATTTACCATCATTTTGATGTTTTGTAATTTTTTTTTACGGTTGCATGTGTCTTTAATTTTTTTTTTTAGAATTGTTAATTTTAATTATTTTGTCTAACAAATTAAATTTTGGGTATTTTGAATCGTAATTTAAATTCGGTAACATTTTTATCATCAAATAAATATATGTTATCCTTTATATTTAAATATGCTGATTTAAATTTTTCTATTTTAAATTTTATGAATTTTATGAAAACACCGTAATAAAACAAATATAAATTAATTGAATTTAGTAAAAATAAGAGGTTTATGCAAGTTTCTCATACTAAAAAATCTAGCACCCTATATTATTATTAGGTTTATTGGATTTATTTATTGTATTTTAAATTTAGTGCTTTTTTTGAATTTGATAATGTTTAGAGTTTTATTTGATTTTTTTTTAATTGATTTTAAAATTAGTGCTTTTTTGAATTTGAATATTAATAGTGTAGGCTTTATATTTTGAATTGATTCAATTATTAAAATAAGTGTTTATTTGTGCATTTAAATAAATAATTTTAAAGATAAAATAAAAAAAAGATTTAGAAAAATTATAACATAATTTTTTTAGGTTTATAAGCTTTATTATCAAGTAAATTTTGATATTCTTCTAAAATAACATTGGCAGTTGATGATCCAAGGCGTGTTGCACCTGCTGCTAAATATCTTAAACAGGTTTTTTCATCTTTAATACCACCTGAAGCTTTCATCTCTTTTTTATTAGCTGCAGTTTTAATAAGTTGTAAATAGGTTATCATTTCATTAAATGTATTATTTCCTGTAAAACCTGTGTTTGTTTTAATAAAATCAGCATCAGTTTTGTTTATAATTTGACTAATTTTTGTAACTTGTTTTTCCTCTAATAAATTAGTTTCAATAATAACTTTTAATACTCTATCTCCAATTGCTTCTCTTACATCAGCAATTTCTTCACGTATAATGTCATAATCACCATTAACGAATGCAGGAATATTCATTACCATGTCAATTTCATCTGCACCATCTTCAATGGCAATTTTAGCTTCCAATGCTTTTACTCTTTTATCATTAGTACCTAATGGGAAACCTACAACAGTTCCAACTTTAACTTCACTATCTTTTAATAATTCTGACGCTTGTTTAACATAACATGGGCTGACTACAACAGAGTACATATTCCAGTCTTTTGCAATTTGACAAAATACTACTATGTCTTCTTTTGTAGCAGTATTGTCTAAATATGTAAAATCCATTGATCTTGCTAGTTCTTTGGGGGTTTTATTTTTCATATTTTTACCTCTTTATTTTTCCCTACTACTTTTTTAATTTAATGGGTATAATATTTATATTTTTACTTATTTTCAGTTATTTTCATTTTCTTGTTCCAATAAATATGATTGATTATTTTTAAAGAAGAACATATTCTTTAAATTTATAATGGTTTTATATTAATTTTTTTGCCATATAGGGTCCTTTTCTTTCATATCCAAATTTACGATAGTAGTTTCTTGTTCCTATACCACTAATTATTAATATTTCTTCTCTTCCATTATTTAAGGATATTTCTTCAGCTTTTTTAAGTAATTTTTTTCCAAAACCTGTGTGTTGACCTATATTTAGATTCTTTTTGCCAATATTTATTAGATTTCCATAAACATGTAATTCACGTATTAATGCAGATTTTTCTGTTATTTCCTCTCTAAATGGATTAGTTGATGGGAGTCTAAGTCTTAAAAATCCTGCAATTGACTCTTCATTTTTATCTTCAATTGATAAAAAATGTTCTTCTCCTTTGCAACATTCATATTTTTCCATAAATAATTTATAATCATTAATATTATAGTCTTCTTTAGTTTTCTTATGGCCAATTTCTCTACATCTTATGCATTTACAGTTAATATTTTCCTTTTCAAGTTTTTTGTATACAAATTCTCCAAGATTTGAATTGGATATTCCTCCCTGTATAAGTGTTGTTGGAATATCTCTTTGTATTCTCATAGTTCTAACCCATTTTGGAAGTATCTTTTTTATTTCAACAATTAAATCAACAGCTTCCTCAGTTGTGTATGGGTCATATTTGCCTTCTTTCCATAAATCGTATAGTTCACTACCTTTTGTTACAATAACTGGGTATATTTTCAACATATCTGGTTTGTAATTACTATCTGTAAAAACCTGTTTAAACATTTCAAGGTCTTCCTCAGGACTTTGGAAAAGTCCTGGCATAAAGTGCATTGCAACTTTAATTGCTGAGTCTCTAAGATTTCTGTTAGCATTTATTGTATCTTGAACTGTATGGCCTCTTTTTACACGTTCATATATTTTCTCATCTGTTGTTTGAACACCAAGTTCTACTCTTGTAACTCCCATTTTTAACATTCTGTTAATATCACTTTTCTTACAGTAATCGGGTCTTGTCTCGAAAGTCATACCTATACATCTAATTTTAGAAGATTCATTTGCCTTTTGAATATCTTCAAGGATTACAAAATTATTTGGTTTATATTGTTTGACTATTCCATTTGAGTAAGGGGAGTAATTGTTTAAAATTTCCTTATCAATATTTTCTAAATCAAGTTTTCTAGAACAATCTGTATTTTTGATTTCAACATCTTCAAGGATGATACCAAAATCTACCATTGCTTTAAGGCATTGGGATACAAACCATTCTTGATAAGAGCAATCAAGTGATAGAAACGTTCCTCCCATAATAATAAGTTCAACTTTATCAATAGGATGGCCTACATTATATAGTTGCATCAATCTATTATAACATTGGATGTATGGGTGGAATTTAAACATACGTCCCCGTAATGCAGCAGGTTCTTCACCAGTATAGCTTGGAGGGGCAGTACTACTTTCAGGACAATACATACATCTTCCATGAGGACATTTGTGTGGTTGGCACATTACTGCTACAATGGCAACTCCAGATAAGGTTCTTGTAGGTTTTCTCTGTAAAATAGGAATTACAATATCCTTTTCTTCAATACTTGCACGTTCCAATATATCTGAATTACTCATAAATTTGGATAGTTTCATATCCCTGCAAATCTGTCTTTTGGAAACCTCAAGGTCACGACGTGTTTTAATTTTACCATTTAAAATATCATCAATAATTATTCTTGAGGCTTTATCTAGATTTTTATCCATATAATCCCTTTTTAAAACCTTTAAATTTTCTATAGTCTCTTTTACTAAAAAATATTAAATTAATATTTTTATTTTACAATATTTATTATTATTTGCCAAAATAAATTATCTTAGCATAATAAAAAAATTTATAGTTAATTATTTATATTTTCATTTGTAAAATTTTAATTAATATATTGTTTAAATTAATATTTAAATAATAATTTTGTTTTAGTTTAAAATTTTTAAATGAGGATTAAGATGAAAATTAAAAGTCTTTTAGGTATGAAAGTATTAGATACTAATGCAAATGAAGTAGGAAAAATTAATGATGTTGAATTTGATATAGAAAATGGAAAAATTGATGATCTTACAATTTCTCTTAAAAAAAATTTATTAGATAAAAACAATGATATTATTGTTAAATATGACAATGTTAAAAATATAGGGGATTATGTATTATTAGATATTGATATAGCTGAAGAGTAAATAACTAATTTTAAAATTAATATTTAATAATAAAAAAAATAATGAATAGTTTATTTTATTAGGTGATTAGATGGATATTAAAGATGCCATTGGTAGAAATATTGAAATAGGAAAAACTGTTCGTTATACTGCTACAGGCACTACTGGTGAAGTTGAAGATTTAAAAATTAAAGATGATTCTTATTGGGTTAAAATCCAAGAAACAGATATGTGGTATATTGTTGAAGCAGTAGAAGTTTTATATGATGATGAAATCCTTGATAAAGAGGATTATTATAATAGGGAAGAGACTTTTGATGAAGAAAACTTTAAAGAAAAACAATCTGACTTTGGTGAGGCAGGTATTGGTGATAATGTAACTGGTGGAGGTTAACTTTATTTCCACTATTCCTATTTTTTCAATATTACAGTTTTCTAGTCTTTTATGTAATTTTTCTCTTTTTTATTAAAATTTAATTATCTTTTTTTAATTAATTTTAGGTCTATTTTTAACTAAATTCTATTGCTTTTTTTAATTCATTTTAAATCTATTAGTTAATTATCTTTTTTTAATTAATTTTAGATTCTTTTTTACAAGTTTATTATATTTTTTAATAGTTTGTTATCTATTGAGAATTATAAGTATCTGCAAATTCTTTAATTCTTGAGGCAAGTTTTGGACCAATACCATCAATTCTTTGTAGATCTCTAAGACTTGCAACCCTTAAATCTTCTCCAAATATATCTACAGCTGCTCTTGCTCTTTTTCTTCCTAATCTTTTAACACCTAAAACAAGAGGAATAATGTCTTCCTTAACACCATAATATAATCTTGCAGATAATTTATTCAAGTCATTAATATATTTATATTCTCCAAATACTTCGAAGGTATCTTTTGTGAATTTAATAAGCATGGACGCTTCAAGTGCACAACGTCTACATGATGCAGAATAAACATGATATTTATTTTCGATTTCATATTCTGTTTTTTCATTAATCCATTCCATAAGTGATACACATGTTGCTTCGGGATTTCCAGTTTCTGTTGCAAATATTCCAAGTGATGTCATTTTTTCCATTATTGGTTCTTTGTTTTTACCTGCTTTACGTGATATGAGAGGTAAATCTACAGTTTGTGTAAGAAGATAAAGTAATTCTCCAATATTAAGTTGGTCTTCAACATGAGTAATGTATTCTTTAATTTTAATTGCAGTATTTACAGCATAATTTGATTTGGCAATTAAAAGACCAAAATCAGTTGTTTTTATTCCACTTGGTGTAATTTGTAATATTCCATTTTTCATTAAATATTCAATGGATGTTTGAATTTCATATTTTAAGCTTTCTTCTGCAAAAAAACTTAAGGATTCATTTTTATTCATTTGATATCCATATAATGTTTTCTTAAAAAAATCAAAAAGCTCATCAGGATTTTTTGATATGGATGAGGCAACTTGTGCAATAATTTGTTTGTAGAATGCATCTTTATTTTCAATTAATTTAGAATTAGTGTCTTCTATTGATCCATAAACATACATTTCTTCAAGATTTTTGGCTTCTTCAGAGGTTTTAGCAAGTAGATATGAATATCCTTCCTTATCATATAATGGTCTTCCTGCTCTTCCAGACATTTGTTCATAATCAAATACAGGTATTGATTGAGGGCCTTGATTGGTCCAACGTGTATAATCACGGATTATGACTGATTTTGAAGGGAGATTTACACCATACATTAAGCTTGGTGTTGAAACAATCATCAATATGTTTCCAGCTCTAAATTCGTCTTCTATAATTTCTTTTTGTTCAGAAAACAATCCTGCATGGTGGAATACACATCCGTATTTTGCTGATTCTGCAAGACTTAAACAGGTGGTTGTTGGTCTTGAGCCTTTTCTTTTAGGAACATCAAGTAGTTTATCTGCAACTTTTTCAAATCTTTCTTTTTCTTTTTTTGTTATTTTATTTTTGATTTTACCTGCAACATATTTGGCTAGACTTTCAGTAAATCTTCTTGTTGATACAAAACTCAATGCTTGACTATTTTCTTTTTTAGCTTTTTCAATGATTTTAACAATAATATCATTTTTGCTTTTTACATTAAACATTTCATTATCAAGGACCTGTTTTTTTAGAGGTACTGGACGATAATCATGTTCTACTACTGTTGCATCTAGCCAGTTTTTAATATCTTCCATATTTGCAAGTGTTGCAGATAATGCAATTATTCTCATTGAAGGATTAATAATTCTTGCTCTTGTAATAGCACATTCAATAGTAGGTCCTCTAGAATCTTCGCCAATCATATGGAATTCATCAACTACAATTGAGTCAATATCTCTTAATACATTCCAGTTGTAACGTGTTAGTGTATCGAAACTTTCAAAAACCATTACTGCCAAATCACTTGAACTTGGATGGCGACCTACTTTTATTCCAAAGTCTTCAAATTTTTTAAATTCCTTAATTTTTTCATTTTGTATTGAAACTAATGGAACTGCATATATTGCTTTTGATCCATTTATAAGACTTTTCAGTAAACCAAGTACTCCTAGTACTGTTTTACCACTTGCAGTTGGTATTGCAATTATATAATTAGACTTATCATCAATATATCCACTGTCAAGTACTGCTTTTTGTGCAGGATTAAATTCTTCAATATATGGATAACTTGCATTAATTATTTCTTTTATATTTTCATCTAGATTTTCCATATTAATCAGCAGTTTTTTTATAATAATCTATTCTAAAGAATATATGAAGTATAGGTAAGTCCTTATGAAAACTATTATTTATTAAACTTCAAACCATATCTTTTAATTCAGTTATTAAAATTAATTAAATTTAATAAATTATTTTATTTTATTAAACATATTAAAGTTTAATTTAAATTAATTTCCTTATAATTTTATTTTTATTATTATATTTATATTTTATTAGTTTTTTTCTTTTTTTATTACTTTAATATTACTTATATGCGTATTAGGATATTGACCATCAGAATCTTTTTCAACAGCTTTAACCATATCCCATATTGTTAAAAGTGCAACACTGCAACCAGTAATTGCTTCCATTTCAACTCCAGTTTGACCTTTAGAGTTTACACTCACTTTACAATTAATATAATCTTCCTTTACATCAAATTCTATGTCTATGCCAGTAATGTTTAGAGGATGACATAATGGAATAATGCTGGATGTATTTTTTACAGCTTGAATTCCTGCTATTTGGGCTGTTGTAAGTACATTTCCTTTTTTGATTTCGGAATTTTGAATTTTTGATATAGTTTCTTTTTTAAGGTATATATTTCCACTACTAATAGCCTTTCTACTCTGTTCTGCTTTAGCTGAAACATCAACCATATGTATACCATTTTCGCTTAAGTGAGTAAATTCTTTATTATTATTCATAATTTCACTTGTTCAAATTTTGATTTATAAATATATATTTGATAAAATATTAATTTTATTTTTTATTTTTTTTCAATAGTTTTTATATTTAAATATTATATTTCTTTTTCAAATATTTTTTTAATATAAGTTTTAAAGAAAGGATTTTATTTAATTAAATATATAATATAATTCATTGAATTTGTAGGGGATTTAATGTACACTGCTAAAAAAATTGTAAAAACAGTTAAGACAAGTGATTATTTATCTGATTATGGTAATGTTAATTCTAATTTAAACTATTGTATGCAATGTCCTAATTATAATAAAAACTGGGCATGTCCTGTATATGATTTTAATGTAGAAGAGGTTATAAAAAAATTCAGAAATCTTGATATTTATGCGGTTAAAATAGATTTTGACAAGAGTGATGTTGGAGAAAAATTGCCGGGTGAAGCTAATGCCATACTTAAAAAAAGTTTAAATAAAGAAAAACGTCTTCTTCACAATGAATTGCTATCTAAGGAATCAGCTCGTCATAATTCAAAAGCACTTATTCCAAATCAATGTAAATTATGTAATGGTTGTAGTAGAATTACTGGTGGAAATTGTGTTTATCCAAATAAAAGCAGATATTCATTTGAAGGTTTCGGTGGAGATTTAGAAAAAACAGCATCTGGAATTTTTAATATTCCGATGAAATGGGTTATAGATAGTAAAATACCGGAATACACAATAATATTCGGTGGTTTATTATATTAATTAATTTTATTTCTTTTTTATAATTTATTTTATTTTTATTATTTTTTAATTTTTAATTAATTCTTTTTATTTAATTGGAGTTTATCAACTCTTATTTTTTCTTTTATTTTTTTATCTTTCTTTAATATATTCTTTTTATAGAGTTAGATTTTATTTTTCAAGTATTATGCATTTTATATTAAAATCATATAATTTTAGTTTATTTTATCTCATCATAGGGTATTTCCATTTTTGAAAATACTTTAGCTCTTTCTCGTGCATTTTTTGAAAATTTATTTTTTAAATCTTTATCTTGAAATACTTTGTCAATAGCATTAGCTATAGACTGATTATCTTCACTATTAATTAATAGTCCAACATCTGGTGTAATGATTTCAGAAATACCTCCTGTATCACTTCCAATAACTCCTTTTCCACATGCAAGGGCTTCAATAAGCACGATTCCAAAACTTTCACTATGTGAAGGTAATATTACAATATCTGAGGAGGGGATTATTTTTTCAATATGACTTCTTGCACCTGTAAAATAAATATTATCTATATCTTTTGCCATCTCTTCTAGTTTTTTTAATTCTGGACCTTTACCTACAATTACAAGGTTATAATTAGTTTTGCTCATTTTTTTAGCTTTAATTAAACCATCAACATTTTTACGGTCAATTAGATTTCCAATAAATAATAATATTGGGTAGTCATTATTAAGTCCATAATCTCTTTCAAGCTCTTTTTTAAAACAATAATCTTCACTTGGTTTAAATGTATTAATGTTTACTGCATTGTGATGTATTCTAATTTTATCTTTTAGTCCTTTAAGAGGGATTTTTAAGATATTTTCTTTTAATGCTTCACTTACAGCAAGAACAACATCTGCTTTTTTAAGCACTCTTTTTATAATTGGATGGGTAATAGATTTATTATTATATAATTCGAAGATATCTGATCCATGTGATGTAACATATGTTTTTGTATTAGTGTTTTTACCTACTTCTGTTGCAAGTAGTCCAGCTGGAGCTAGGTAATGTCCGTGAATTATATCAATATTTTCTTCTTTTACAAGTTTTTTTAGGGTTTTTTTACCATTTAAATAAAATCCAAGTCCTCTTAAACCTGGTATGTTTATCCCTTTTGTTCCTATAACATGGATTCCATCAATGTCTTTTATATCCTTATGAGGGTATGTAATTACATATACTTCATGGCCTTCTTTAATTAGTTCTTTTGCAAGTGTGTGTATGTGTACACCTACTCCTCCAATATGTGGTGGGAATTGACCAACCATTGCTATTTTCATTACATCACCTTTTAATTTAATTTATTTTATATTTTATATTTTATTTAAATAATTAAATTAATAATCATTACTCTTTAAAAAGTTGTTTATTTAATTTTTAAAACTATCTTTAATTAAATAATTATCATAATTTGAATTTAGTATATGGGATTCCATATCAACTATAATCACATTTAATTTAATCTTAAATCTGTCTTGAACTCTTTGTCTGATCGCATCAGCAATGCTGTCCAGTACTAAAATATCCAATTGGGACTTTTTAAGTATATCAATAATTTCTTCTGTGGTTTTGCATGAATATACTTCTTTTATAATCTCTGTAGAACCACCACATAAACCTGTGTGTGCTGCAAATATTTCTCTACGTCCATCTGCCACTGCATGTTTAGTATTGAATATTCCGCCTGCAAGTTTAACCAGTTTTCCAATATGGCCAACTAAGGTTAAATGGTTAATTTCTCTTTTTGAAGCCTCTTCAAACATAAATCCTACAAAGTTTGTTGTCTGTATTACCTGGTCTTTATCAATGTCTAGAATATTGTTTGCAATTTTCTCTCCAATATTGCCAGGAACAAATACTATCTCATCAAAGCCTTCAGCAACGGCAACATCTAGAGGTATTAAAAGTGAATCTTTATAAGCTTTTGTACTCATAGATCTTGCAATACCTGTTGTTCCAAGTATACTTATTCCTCCAACAATTCCAATACGAGGATTCATTGTACGTTTTGCTAGTTTTTCACCATCAGGAATTGTTACAGTTATTATTGCAAGTTTATTTTTAGGTACATACTTTTTTAAATTATCTTTAATCATCTTTCGGGGAATTGGATTGATGGCATATTCTCCAATAGGTATTTGAAGACCTTTTTTTGTTACCTTACCAATTCCTCCTCCAGATTTAATGATTACATTGTCATTTTTATCGATTAAAGGATTAGTATAATCAACAGTATATTCACTAGAATTAAATAGTTCAACTGTTGTAATTATTTCAATATTAACAGTAACATCAGGATCATCATAAGGATATTTATGTGCAGATGAGGAAGCCTTATTTTCCCCAATCAACTCACATCTGTCTAAAAATATATCTAACCTATCGGTAGGTGTATTAATTTGAACAATAGATATTTCTTCACTACTTATTATCCTTTTTAAACTTGCAAGAGCAGTTGCAGTTGCAATGCTTCCAGTTGTAGGTCCAGATTTATATCCCTTTTCCTGATTATTAGGGTTCATAAATTTTAATATGTATTTTTAAATATAAAACTTATATCTTTTCTTTATTTATAAAATAATTTGAGAATTTATAAATCAATCATTATTCATTGTATAAACCATATTTTCAAAGTATTTATTATTATGAATTTCAAATAATTTATTAACTTATTTATCCTAATGATTATATTGTATAATAGGTTTGAAATTGCTCAGGAATTTGCTAATGCTATTGATTCAGATGAAATTATTAAAATGATATTATTTGGGTTTGTTGCACGTGGAGATGATAATGAGGAATTGGATATTGATATTTTAATTGTTATTCATAATAAGAATCATGAATTGGAATCTATTATTAGCAATATTGTTGTAGATTTTATTCTAGAAAAAGAGGAAATTATTTCGCCTCATATAATGACTGAAGAACATTTCAATAAAACAAAAGATTATAGTTTTCTTAAAAATGTAATGGATGAAGGGGGTTATTATATGAATATTGAAGAAATTAATGGAGTCATGGATTTAGCAATTGAAGAATTAAGTATGGCTCAAAAATTGTTTGATGCTGGAAAGTATAGAGGGTCTATAACTCATTCATAATATGTGATGTTTGATGCTCTAAAGCTTTATTACTTACTCATAATTTTGTCAGTAAAAAACATGATACAATTTTGACTCAATTTAGTAAAGATTTTGTTCTTGATGGCGATTTTAATCAGGAAATTTATGCCTATTATTCTAATGCTAAAAACCTTAGAAGGAAATCTAGTTATGATTTCACAGTGAATTTTGATAAACATGAGACATTTGATTGTTTAATTCAGGCTGAAAAATTCATAATGGAAGCAAAAAAATTTTTGTAAACTATTTTAATAATTTACTTATTAATTCATTTTGTTTTATCTTTCATACTTGAATATAATAGTTAAATTAAATTATGTAAATTAAAATTAATAATAAATAAAATATCTAATCTTATATTTTTTATTTTAAAAATTAAAAAAGATTAAATTAATTAAATGATGAAAAAATTAGAGAAAATATTAAAAATTAGAGAAATTATTAAATTTATTGTAAGCGATCTAGTAATTCAGGTAAACTAGGTGCACCAACAAATTCAATGTGATTGTCAATAGCAATACTAGGTACAGCCATAATTCCATAATTTATAGCTTTTTCTCTGTTTTCTTCATCTTCAACATTACAAATCTCAACTTCTAAATTAGGAATTTGGGATTTTGCTTCTTCAACTACCTGTACTGCACCAGGACAGTGAGGGCAGGTTGATGATATAAATACTTCTACTTTTGTCATTTGTATCACCTTTAAAATTTTATAATATAATAATCATTTAATGTTTTTAATTTAAAATTAATATTAGATTTAACTAATAAATTTATATTAATTTTCTTAATTGTATAAAGGTTTTATAAATTAATATTTAAAGTTTACTAATTATCTGGAAATTTTTTATAGTTTATTGATATTTTTTTTATAATATGTATTTTTTGAATAATTATTTTCATAATTCAAATAAGTTTTATATTATCAAATTAATATTGTTAATAAATTATTAAATTTTTACAATAATTCTTATAAAGCATAATACATATATTTTATTTAATAGGAAAAATACTCAATAAGAAGTAATATTCAATTAAATTAAGTGGCATAATATTCATTAAATAATTTAGTAGTACTAATGTATATTTTATTTAATAAAGCGGTGATTTCTTGAAAAAAACAGTTGTATCTCCAGGTTCAGCAACTATAATAAATGCAATTTCTACAGGATTTGGTTCTGCATTTGGAATTGATTTGAATATTAAGGCTTCAGTTAGTGAAAATAATACTGGAGAAATCATATCTAAATCTGATATTGGTGCAGATACTAAGCTTATGGACATGTGTGCAAGTGCAGTGATTGATTATTATGATGTGGATTGTTCTTTAACTATTGGAACTGAAACTAATCTTCCGATGGGATCTGGTCTGTCTAGTAGTAGTGCATTATCAAATGCAGTTTGTAAAGCTGTTTCATCCTTTATTGCAGAGGAATTTGAATTAAAACCATTAGATGATTATGAATTATTGAATTTGGCTATTGACACATCACTTGATGCAAAGGTAACTATTACAGGTGCATATGATGATGCTTCGGCTTCTTATTTTGGTGGTGTGGTTGTATCTGATAATTATAATCGTAAACTATTGGTTAAAGAAAAGTTTAAAGAATCTGATATTTTAATATTTCTTGTTGATAAGAACTCTTTAACGATAGATGTTGATGTTGAAAGAATATCTCTTATATCTTCAATGGTTGATTTGGCATATAAACAGGCTTTAAAGAAAAATTATTTCAAGGCACTTAACTTAAATGGTATTTTATATTCCAGTGTTTTAGGTTATGATTCTAATATTGCTATTGAAGCATTATCTGCTGGAGCATTAGCATCTGGTTTGTCTGGTACTGGATCTGCTTTTACTGCTATTGTAGATGATGTATCAATTGATAGTGTTAAAGAAGCTTGGAGTCAATTTGAAGGCGAAATTATTCAAACTAAGGTTAATAATCAAGGAACTATTCTTTTATAATATTATTGTTTTTAATATAGATATGAAAAACTTGCAGAGGAATTTGGAATCAAGGATGAGGATTATTTCCTAACAAGTGTTGAACGTTTTAATATGTTGGAAAAATCAACATCAAAGCATAATACAATCAATAAGTTTGTTACTGGTTATAATCCTAATCGTTACATTGGAAATAAAACTCAATCGATGGATTTTTATTAATTAAAGAAAATAAGTTTGTTTTTATGGAAATTGATATTTGGTAATTGGATTTTCATGGTTCTCTTTTGTATTTGCTATCCTAATTACTGTCGGATTTTTTGCAGGAACTATTGATGGAATGTTCAACGCTATTATGTCTGGTGCAATTACTGCAGTTGTTTTAGGTTCTATGGAAAATTCTTTGGTGGAATTTTTGTATGGTGCATTTGTAGCTGGGGTTTATAAAGGATATTTTGGAGGGCACATTGTAATTCTAATTATAACAGGTATTATAATAGGATATTTATCCAATGCATATCTTAAAGAGCCTATCCGTGGGATTGTTGATAATTTAGGTATCTCTTGGTTATAATTTTTTTATGTTTCATAAATTAAGTATTTAAAGAATTAAATAGAACGTTGGAATCTAAAATTTCAAAGTTTCTATAACAATTCATAATTTAAATATTTTCTTTTAGCAAAGTAAATTCTGGTCTTTATATCTAAATTTAATCTGTGTTTTATATTATCTTAAAATAAATATTATCGCATGATTTGAATTTGGATATAAAGACATTTTTTATTAAAATAACTGATTTTAAATAGTATTTTTATATACTATCTTTTATGAATATACTTAATAATAAAAATAAGAGTATTTATGTTCATTTTTATTTTAAAAAATTCAGATTTCTAATCTATTATTCATCTTATTATCTTACTTTATTTATAAAACTTTTATTTATCTTTGAATTTTTATAAGTAATTAAGGATTTGATTTTTCATTAGCTTTTTATTTTAAGGTTTTATAAAATCCCATAAATGAATGTAAAATACAATATCTTTAAATATAATAAAGATACATATTTAATTATTATTATAATTATTACAATTTATGGAGATTTTTTCATGAAAGAAGAAACTAAGAGAAATTTGTTTAAGAGTGAAGAAGAAGCTCAAAATGTCCTTAAATCTTCTAGAGAAAAAATTGATAAATTTGATAATGATTTAATTAATATAATTTATGAGAGAACTTCTCTTGCAGATAGTATCGTCAAAGCTAAAACTTATTTAGATATGGATGTCTATGATGAAAGTAGAGAAAAATTTGTTTTTCAAAAAGCTGAAAAATTAGCTATTGAGAAGAATATTGATCAAGATAAATTAAATCAAATTATGAAAGTATTAATTGATTTAAGTAAAGATAGACAAAAGCATGTCTTAGATAATTTAGAATAATACAATTTTTTACTTAAAAAATATGGAGGAATGATTATGGGAAATATAAGAACTACATTTGTTAAACGTATATCAAAAGAACTTATTGAAAATCATAGTGATTTTACTACTGATTTTGAAACCAATAAAAAATTAGTATCTGAATATTCTACTGTCAGTACTAAACATTTAAGAAATAAAATTGCTGGATATATCACCAGATTAATGAAATTACAAGAAGTACAAGCTTAAGTTTTTAACTTAAACTTACTTTTCTTATTTTATTTGATTTTTACACTTTTTCTACATATTTTTAGATTTTTTTTATTAAATTGCTATTTTTTTTATTATTAGGTGGTATAATTAAAGATAAAATTTTCATGGAAAAAGAATTTTTTGAAAAGCTAAGCAAACACTGTATGGATTTTGGTTTAGGTTTAAATGAAGTTTTATTTGAAAAAATCTTTTATATCATTAATAATAATCTTCCAATTTTAAAATATGAAACTCCTTATAAAGTTAAACCTGTAACTATTTATTTGACTGATGAGATTCTTGCATATTTGGAAGAGTTTACCCTTAAAAAAAATATAAATAAAAGGGATGTTTATTACACTGCTATGAAATCATTGGAAGAGGATGATTTAAAAAATGCTGATGATTATTGTAATGATATTATCAAAACGGAATCTCCAGATAATGATGTAAAAATCAAGGATAAAAACAATATTAAATCTAATTTAAAACATAACACTAAAGGCCATAAAAAGGACACCTCACTATTAAATAAAAATAATAAAGTAGATAAAAATCCAAATAGTCAAAGGTCTTATAGTGAAAATGACAATATAAAATCAGCTGATAGTAGAAGCTCTGATAATTTTAAAACTAAAAAAGCTAAAACTAAAAGAACTAAAAAAACTAAATCTAAAAAAGATAAAAGAACTAAAAAAACTAAAAATAATAAGAAAACAAGTATTGATGATAATAATATTTTATCTATGAAAACTGATTTGGAAGGTAATATTTCTATTGAAACAATTACTAGTGAGGAGTATAATCTTAAAAAGTTAAAAAACAGCAAAAAATCTAAAAATTCTAAAAAAGATTTTTCTCCTAGAAAATACCTTTCTAGTTTTGATTCTAAAGAACATCTTTTCTCAAAATATGGTCCTTTAATAGAAGAATATGAAATGGAATATAAAAACAATAAAATTAATAGACTTATTAAAGACTTTGATAAAGATAAGGATTTGGAATTATTCGATGGGAAATTTAAAACTGTCAGTATAGAGTCTATGTCTTCTAGTTTAAAGAACGAATTTAAAGAAAGTTCAGATTTTTTTAATAATATCTGTGGCCACAAATTAGATGATTATCAAAGACTTGCTGCAATTGTCGATGATGATAACCTTCAAATCATTGCAGGGGCAGGTACTGGCAAAACATTAACACTAATAAGCAAAGTCAAGTATCTCATTCAAAGCAAAGGAGTAGATCCTAGAAGAATCTTATGTTTATCTTTCAATACTTCTTCAGCTCGTGAATTGCGAGAAAAGCTTGAAAATGAACTTGGAAGATTTATTGAAACAAAAACTTTCCATTCATTAGGTTTAAAGATTATAGGTTCATTTGATAAAAATATTAAAAGTCGTTCAATGGATTATGATAGGTTTTTTATAGAAAGGTTTAAGAATTCATTGACTATTAATGAAATGGAAGATATGATAAAATTAGGATATGATATTTTTCACATTTCAAAATATGCCTTTGAAGATTTAATTTCAAGTCGTAAAAATTTATCTAAAGAGGACAAAATAGTTGAGGAGTATAATTTTGTTTTATCACAATGTCCTCTTCCAGGTTTAATTGAAGATTTTATGGAAAGCTTTAAAAGGAAAAATTATTCTTTTGATCAATTCTATAGCTTCTACACTGACCCTTATTATTTTTCCATTAATGATTACTCTAAATCTACCATTGAAAATAGACATAGGTTTTTAGATATTGTATCTAAGTTTTTCCTTGAATATGAATTATATTTACTTAAAAATAATATGGTTGATTTTAGTGATATGATTAACAAATCTATTGGTCTTGTGGAATTATTAGGTTTAAAATATAGTTATGATTATATATTGATTGATGAATATCAGGACACCTCTTATCTAAATTATAAGCTTATTAGGGCTATAAAACATAAAACTAATTGTAAGATAGTTGTTGTTGGTGATGATTGGCAGTCTATCTATGGATTTAGAGATACTAATATTGAATTGTTTACTGAGTTTCCTAAATACTTTAAAAATCCTACTATTGTTTTTACAAAAGAAACATATAGAAATTCTCAGGAATTAATTGATGTTGCAAGTAAGTTTGTTCTCTCAAATAATAAACAAATCACAAAGAATCTAATTTCTAATGTTTCTGCTGAAAATCCTCCAATCAAGGTTTCATATATTCATGGTAATGACAAATCAAAAAATGATATTTTATCTAAAATTATTTTTGATTTAACTGAAAATTATCCGGGATCTACTTTATATATTTTGGCAAGAAATAAGGATATTATAAAAAAATATTTATCAAAAAATAGTTTCAATGGAGAAAATCTTAAACAAATAGGCAAATCAAATAATTTAAAGATTATTTATCCTGAAAATTCCCACATTAAAGATAGTGATAAGTTAGATATAAACTTTAAAACGATTCATGCTTCAAAAGGTTTAGAGGCGGATAATGTCATAGTCCTATTAGATGATAAGTTTCCAAGTACTAGAAGTAGTCATTCACTTTTAAATTATGTTTCAAGTGATTATGATATTTCAAGTAAAAAAGTAAATGAAGAGAGAAGATTGTTTTATGTTGCACTCTCAAGAACAAGAAACAATGTTTATATAATTTCTGAGCTATTTAATAAGTCTGATTTTATGAGAGAATTAGAAGACTTTTGGGGCTTGAATAAGTTTAAAAATAGTTTTGAGATTTATTATAATTGTGATGAAGATGAAAATTAATTTTTATCAGTTTTCAAATAAAGATGATAGTAGAAAATAAACATGCTATTAATTTATTTTATTTTATTTTATTATTTTATTATATGCTTTCAATTATTTTCATTAATAAAATTCAATAGTAATATATTCTTCAATCTTTTCAAAATATCAAATTTAATACTTTTTTATTTTAATCCTCTTCAATATCTTCAAATAATAAAATTCAAGATTATATTTTTTATAACTTTTTTAGTTAATTTATTAGCTAAATGAAAAATACAATTTATTTAGTTAGTAGTTTAATGAAATAAATACAATTTTTTGAGATTAAATTTTAATATTTTATAAAAATATATTAATGTGTATATTTAAAATTTATAAATGTATAATATATGTGTGTAATAATTTTTTAAAAATTATTAAATTAATAATAATTAACTTTAAATTTTTTATTAAATTTTTAGATTATGGTGAATTCAATGGAATTAATAGTGGCAAAATTTGGGGGAACCTCTGTTGGAGATGGTTCCAGAATAAAAAAAGCTGCCCAATCTGTTGTAAATGAATATATGAAAGGTAATCAAGTTGTAGTTGTAGTTTCAGCTATTAACAAAACTACAGATGATTTGATTCAGGTTGCAGAAGAAGCTATAGGGGATATTGCTTCTCCTCAACAGATGGCAGAAATATTATCTATGGGGGAAATGACAAGTGCAAGAGTAATGGCATCAACCATAGAATCTTTAGGTGTAAAGTCAACATTCATTGACACTTATAATGAAGCATGGCCAATTATAACTGATAATAATCCATTGGAAGCAAATATTAACTTTGAAGCTTCTGAATATCAATCAAAAAAACTTGCTCAACTTCTAGAGCAAGGAGTCATTCCAGTAGTATGTGGATTTTTGGGTAGAGGTCCAAATAATCAAATTACTACTATTGGTAGAGGTGGCAGTGATGTAACTGCTTTCTTTTTAGGCCATGCTCTTAGTGCAGATGAAGTTGTTATTGTTACAGATGTGGATGGTGTAATGAGTACTGACCCTCGCAAAATTGAAGAGGCTGAAAAATTAGATAAAATTTCTGTTGAAGAAATGAGGGATATTGCACTACATGGTGCACAGGTTTTACATCCAAATGCTTTAAAATTTAAAGATCCTAATATTAGTGCTAAGATTATTAGTTTTGAGAAAGGAAATCTTTCAGATAAAGGTACTGCAATTATTGGTCCTTTTGAAGGAGATTTATTAAAATCAGCTACATTATATCCTGAAGAATTATCTATTATTGCAGTAGTTGGAGAACATATGATAGAATCTAAAGGATTGCTTTCTCAACTTACAAATATTCTCTCAGAAAATAATATTAATATTTATGGAATTTCTGCAGCTGCAAATTCAATGACTGTATTTGTAAGTAAGAAAAAATCTGATAATGCACATCATTTATTACATCGTCTTGTTGTTAATAATGATAATTTATCTTCACTTTCAATTGGTAATGATATAGCTATGATAAGTGTTATTGGTCCTGAATTTAATGTGGAAACGCCAGGTATAATCTCTGATATTACAAGACCATTACACAAAAATAATATTAATATTGTAGAAATCTCTTCTTCACAAACAGCTATTATATTGTTTGTTGAATGGAAAGATGGTAAAAAAGCACTTGAACTTATTAAGGAGGTTTTAGATGAAATTTGAAGGAACTGCTGTTGCAATGCTTACTCCTTTTACATCAGATATGAAAATCGATGAAGAAGGTTTTAGGGAAAATATAAATTTTTATATAGATAATGGGGTAGAAGGTTTAGTTGTTTGTGGTACTACAGGCGAATCTGCTACATTGACTCATGAAGAACATAGACAACTTATTGAAATTTTTGTTGATGAAGTAAATGGTAGAGTAACTACAATTGCTGGTGCAGGTAGTAATGCTACAGCTGAAGCTTTAGATTTAGTAAAATTTTGTGGAGATGCTGGTACAGATCAGGCACTTGTAATCACTCCTTACTATAATAAACCACAACAGCACGGTTTAATTGAACATTATAAGGCTCTTAATGAGGTTTCTGATATTGATATTATTGCATATAATGTACCATCACGTACTGGACTTGATATTGCATCTGAAACTATTGTGGAACTTGCTAAATTAGATAAAGTCACTGCTGTAAAAGAAGCAAATCCTAGTTTAGATAAAGCAAATGATACTATTTGTCTTTTAAAAGAAAATGGTTTATATGATAATATTAATATTTTATCTGGAAATGATGGTCTTACATTACCATTAATTTCAATTGGTGCTAAAGGAGTTATTAGTGCTTCTGCAAATGTAGATCCAAAAAGAATGGTTGATATGGTACATCTTGCAATGGAAGGTAAATATGATGAAGCAAGAAATTTACATTATCAAATGATTCCTTTAATCAATGCATTATTTATGGAAACTAGTCCTGCTCCTACTAAAGCGGCTTATCATATGATGGGTAAACCCGCAGGAGATTTAAGACCACCTCTTGCACCGATTAAAGAGGAAACCAAAAAAGTTTTAAAGAATATTCTTAAAAAAGACGGATTTATTTAGATTTTCCCCCTTTTATTTATTTTTTTTATTTTGATTTCTAAATTTAATAATAATTTTAGTTAATAATTTTTTAAGGAGATATAATATTATGTTAAAAGTTGCTGTTACTGGAGCTGCAGGAAGAATGGGTTCAGGTATTGTTAGAAAAATTACAGAACAAGATGATATGGAAGTAGTTGCTGCTATAGAACTTCCTAACACTCCTCTTGAAGGAAAAGATATTGGTCTTCAAGTAGGTATTGGTGAATTAGGTGTTCCAATAACTGGTTCTGAAAAATTGGAAGAAACTCTAAAAGAAAGTCAAGCTGATGTGTTGGTTGATTTTACTATTGCACCTGCAGCTGCTCAAACTATTCAAATTGCTAGTAAATGTGGTGTTAATTTAGTAGTTGGTACTACTGGATTTTCTCCAGAACAATTGGAATCTAATTTAAAAGCTGTAGTTGATAATAATATTAAATCAGTTATGACTTATAATTTTTCTATTGGTGTTAATGTGTTCTTTAAAGTTATCCGTGATTTAACACCTATATTGAATGATTTCGATATTGAAATTATTGAAGCTCATCATAATCAAAAAGAAGATTCTCCATCTGGAACTGCTGTTACAGCTCTTAAAACTGTATGTGATGCTTTAGGACGTAATCCTGAGGAAGTTGCAGTTTATGGAAGAGAAGGTCATGTAGGTAAAAGGACAAAACCTGAAATTGGTGTCCATGCTATACGTGGTGGAGATATTACTGGAGACCACACAGTACTTTATGTAGGTGATGGTGAAAGATTTGAAGTAAAACATACAGCACATAAAAGGGAAGTATTCATTGCTGGTGTAATTAGGGCTATTAGATATATTCCTAATGCAGAACCGGGTAAAATCTCAGATATGTCTGATGTATTAGGTATTTAGATTTATTTTTAGTTTAATTATAATTTAGACTAATCTTATTTTATTATTTATAAAAATTATTTTTGTAAGTGAGTTGATTATATGGTAAATGTAGGTGTACTTGGTGCAACTGGAATGGTTGGTCAAAGATTTATCCAACTTTTAGATAAACATCCTGATTTTGAGATTACTGCTCTTGCAGCTTCTTCAAGGTCAGCGGGTAAACGTTATGAAGATGCAACAACTTGGTATCTTAATGAAGCAATGCCTGATTATGTAAAAGATATTACTGTATGTGAAACATCACCTGATGCTATGTCAAATGATGTAGATATTTTATTTTCATCACTTCCAACAGAATTTGCAGCTAAAGTTGAACCGGAATTTGCAAAAGATTATGTTGTAGCATCAAATGCAAGTGCTATGCGTATGGTTGATGATGTTCCTTTAGTTATTCCAGAGGTTAATCCTGAATTTTTAGATTTAATTGAAATTCAACAAAAAAACAGAGGATGGGATGGTTTTATTGTAACTAATCCTAATTGTTCTACAATTGCATTAACTTTAACATTAAAACCTATATATGATGCATTTAAAATTAATAAGGTTTATGTTTCTACTATGCAGGCGGTTTCTGGTGCAGGTTATAATGGTGTTCCATCAATGGCTATTGTTGATAATATTATTCCATATATTGGAAATGAAGAGGAAAAAATGGAAAGTGAAACTTTACATCTTTTAGGTAACTTAGATGGAACTGATGTTGTAAATGCTGATTTCAGTTTATCTGCTTCTTGTCATAGGGTTGGAGTAGTTGATGGTCATACTGAGGCAGTTTTTGTCGAACTTGATAATGATGAAAATATTGCAGATATTAAAGATGTAATGTCTAATTTCAAAGGTTTACCTCAAGAATTAGATTTATATTCTGCTCCTAAAAATCCTGTTATTGTAAAAGATGAAAAGGATCGTCCACAACCTAGGTTAGATAGATTGTCTGATGGTGGTATGGCAGTAACTGTAGGACGTCTTAGAAAAGATGCATCTATGAATAATAGTTTTAAATATATATTAGTAGGTCATAATACTGTTAGGGGTGCTGCTGGAGCTTCAGTTTTAAATGCTGAACTTATTAATGAGAAAATACTTTAATTATTCTCATTTCATTTTTTCTTTTTTTACCATTATTTTATTAATTCTTATTTTTCTTATTACTTTTTCCTTAATTTTATTAAATAACTTTAAATACTATTAAAATATATATCAATTATAAATAATTCTATAAAATTTAATCTATAAAATTATTTTATAGTAAAATATTATTAAATTTCAAATTTTATAATATTTTTTATATTAAGATACATTAATTTAATATTTTTAACTTTAAAATTAATTACTTTATTGAATTTTTTTTTAAAGTTTTATATTGGTTAAATTTTAAATTTTTATAATAATAATCATGATTTTTTATTATAAAGTTTTGTTGGGAGAATATAATGGTTTTTGACAGTTATGAAAGGGAGACTCTACAAAAATTAGTTAGATCTTGTTTATTAGAGATAAATAGACTTAAAACTGATTTAGCTGCAGCAGAAAAACAACGAGTCAACTTAGAAAATGAGAAAATTCAAATTCAACATGATGAAACTGTAAATGAATTACAGCTTAATTTAACTGATAAGGAAAATGAATTGTTAAAACTAAAAAGTGATTTTCAAGATGAAATCAATAATCTTAAATCATCCATCAATGCAAAGGATGAAGAGATTAATATTAAAAATAAAATAATTCTTGATAATGAAAATCTTATCAGTAATCAAGATGAAAAAATACGTAAATTAAGTGAATTTGATAATAACATTAAATCAGTTAGAACAGCAATTGAAGCTGATATATCTTCTATTAAGTCTTCTCTTGAAGAAGTTTTAACTAATTTTCAACAAGGGGAAACTTTAAGTGATGAGAAAATTCAAGAAAAAACTGATATTATCAGTCAAAAGGACTCAGAAATCAAATCACTTTCAAAAAATATTGAAGATTATAAAATCCAAATCATTAACCTACAAAACCAACTTGACTCTAAGGATAGTTTCATTGAACTTAAAGAGGAATTAACTAATACAAAACATGAATTATCTCAAAAAAATGAAGAGCTTGATAGTTTAAAAGAAGATTCAGTTTCCAAATCTGAATATGATAAATTAACAGAACAATTAGAAGATTTAAGAGAATTAATTAAATCTAAAGATTCAACTATTCAAGATTTACAAAAATCCAATGATAAACTGATTACTCTTCAAAATGATTTAGATTATGCAAATGAATTATTGTCTTCAAAAAGCCAGGAATTAAATATAATCAATGAAAATCGTGTATCATCTGAAGAATATTTAAAAATAAAAGCAGAATTAGACTCTACAAATAAAAAATTAGAATCTAAAGAAAATGAACTAGGGTCTTTACTTTTAAATTCAATTTCTAAAGAAAAATTTGATAATCTTCAAAAAGAATATGATGAATTTAAGAAAACTGCTGTGCCTAAAAAATCTTATGAGGAATTAGGCGAAGAATTAACCAAAATTCGTCAAGGTACTATAGATAAAGATTCCTATAATGAACTTAAAGATGAATATGAGAAATATAAATCTCAATCTGTTTCTAAAGAGGTTTATGATAATCTTAACGAAGAACTTGAAAGTTTAAAAGAATCATCTGTTTCTAAAGAGGATTACACTAATTTGGAAATTGAACTTCAATATGTCAAAAACAATTCCATCTCCAAGGAAATGTATGACGATTTATTGAATGAATTAAATAAATATAAAGCAGGTTCTGATGAAGGTGAAACTTATGATGAACTTGTCAAGGAATTAAATTCTTTAAAATCCAATTCAATTTCTATTGAGGAATATAATAGACTTAAAAAAGAAAACTCACTTAAAGATAAGAAAATTGATCGTTTGGAAAAAATTAAGGATTTATTTTCCGAACTTGAAGCTCAACATAATAACGATTTGAAAAACTTAGAACAATTACAGTCTCAAATAAAGGATATTGAATCTGGTAATGTTAATGGTTCTTCAAATACAAATATTGAAAATGAGGATCTTAGAAAAGAACTTCAAGAGAAAGACGATAATATTAAGGAACTGGAAGAAATAAAAGATTTGTATCATAAATTGATTATTCCTCCTAAACCTGATTTGACTTCATTCCAATCTCAAGTATTTAATTTAATTCCAGATGAACCTTTGACTTCCGCTGAAATCCATGAGTATATTAAAAATGTTGCTTTTGATAAGATTTCCATTGGAAGTATTGAGAATATCTTGAAAAAATTAATTAGAAAAGGATATGTTGAATCTCATGAAAAGGATGATAAAGTAGTTTACACTAAAGTTGCTGATAATAGTTCTAATGTAAATGAATAAATTCTTTTCAATAATTTTTATCTTTTCTTTAACTTTTTTTAATTTAAATTTTTTTTCATTTAATATCCTTTTTTATATAATTTAATTTATCTTTTTTATCATTCTTTTTATATAATTTAATCTATCTTTTTTTTAATATTTTTTATATAATTTTATTTAATCTTTCTTTAATCTTTTTTATTAAATCTATTTATGTATATTTTAAGTATTAATAGCTAATATAGCGTTTTTTGTAAATCTTTATGTTTTAATATAAAATTAAAACACAATAATTAATGATTAAAACTTTAAATGTCATATGAAATTTTTTTATTTTTTAGCTAAAACTTAATAATGTTTTATTAGAAATTTATAATTAATTTTTATACGATGGTATATTATATATATTCCAAATAAATTATTTTTTATTATTTCACAATGACTTTTTTAAATTTAATATTCACTATTTAATTATATACTTTTAAAATTATCATTCATTTTTATGATAGGTTATTTAAAGTAAATTGATATTTTTTCTTGCAAAAATTTTTTACTTTTTCATATGATAGTTCAGCTTTTAACTTATCTAAAATTAATATTTTTTTAAAGTATTTAAAAATTAAAAGTCAATAAAAAATCTTTCTTTTTAAAAAATATTATTCTCAATAAATAGTATTTTCAATAAATAGTATTTCAAAAAATAGTATAATCTATTGAAATTATATATAAAAATCGAAAAACAGAAAAATGCAGCCGCCGGGATTCGGACCCGGGTTGCTGGCTTGGAAGGCCAGAGTAATAACCAGACTATACCACGGCTGCATATATGCGGCGTCCGGGATTTGAACCCGGGTCTCTAACGTGGCAGGCTAGAGTCTTAACCAGGCTGGACTAACACCGCATTTGAAATATTTTAATACAACAAAATAATGTTGGTTTACATCATATATAAAGCTTTTGTTTTTTTTGCTTATTTTCCTATACTTTTTAGATCTTCTAAAAATATTTTTTTTATTTTTAATTAAATTAAGTTATGATTTTTTTTTTAGTTTAATATATTTATTTTATCTTGATTTTGTTTAAAAAAATGATTAGCAGTTGTTTAATTTTTAAGTTTTTTAAAAGTCTAATTTTTAATTAATTTATTAATTAATTATTTAATTATTTTTATTCTTATTGAATTTAGATATTATATTTATTTTTATAAAATAAAATTATGTATTTTATTTTTTTTATAATTAATATAATAATTTATTTGATATTTAAAAACATTTAAATAATATAAAATTATATATTAAAAGTGGAAAAATTTTTAATTTAATTTAATTTAATTTAATTTAATTTATTAATATCTTTAATGAATTTTCTTTAGTAAATGTTTATTTTTTCTTAATATTGTAGTAAAATGTATTATTTAATAAACTGATTAAGAATAAATAAATTTTATTATCTATTGGATTTTTAAAATTTTACAATTATTTTAATATTTTCCAAGTTTTTTTTTAAAGAAACTTTAAATTTTAATAAAATATTGTAATATAATTGTTATATTATTTTTTCTTATAAAAATAACGAATTGGTGAGTAAATGATTGATTTTAGTATTTATGTTCCGTTTTTAGGACTTTTAATATTTGGTAATATTGAAAATTTAATCTTGGCTTCCCAAGGGGTAGTTGTAGGTGTGGATTCTAAGAAACTTGCTCTTTTCAGTATTATTGCAGTGTCCTGTTGGTTGATTATAGGTACTTTTGCTACATCTTTTGCAATTCAGTATGCGGATGTAATAGAGTTCATTGGTGGTTTGGCAATTGCTATTTTAGGTGTTCAGTCTATGCTAAAAGCAACTCATATTATACAT
The DNA here is from genome assembly GCF_905235195.1 of uncultured Methanobrevibacter sp. Lineage (GTDB taxonomy): Archaea > Methanobacteriota > Methanobacteria > Methanobacteriales > Methanobacteriaceae > Methanarmilla. Next base: position 26,140 of record NZ_CAJOKH010000001.1, read on the forward strand.
TAAATTTTTTAAGGGGTTAATTTATGGGATTTGATGAATTTAAACCATTTTTACCATTAATCATTTTTGGTAATATTGAAAATTTAGTACTTTCTTCTCAGGGAGTTATAGCAGGTGTAAATCCTCTAATTTTAGCTGGCTTATCTTTAATGTTTGTTATTTTTTGGCTATTATTAGGTACTTTAGGTACTAAAGTTGCTATTAAATATGCTGATTTAATTGAATTTATTGGTGGTTTTGCTATATTTGTTTTAGGTCTTCAAGCAATGCTAGGTGCTTTAGGCATTTTATAATTTTAGATAAAACTATTTTTCCTAGTTTACTTTTTTTCAATCAATATTATTATTATTATTATTAATATTTTTAGTGGATGAATTTATTAAATATAAATTCAAATTATTTTCTCATTTTTTATTATTATCATGCTATAGTCGATTGTTTATAAAAATACAATTTAAAATCACTAGTGAAAAATAAAATTTTAACCCTTCATTCAATTTCCAATTCTTCTTCCCTTTTTGGAAGAAGGGTAAATATTGTTGGAAATATTACCAGTAATATCCCAATTATTAATTGGAATATTAAAGTAGACCAATTATTATTTAAGATTAATTCATAAATTCCATTTGCTAAAATACCGATTAACAGTATTGGAATTATATATTTGATAAGATATACCCACCAATTACCTAATTTAATTTTTCCATTTTTATTAATGATTTTAAGTAATTTTTTATTATTGTACAACCATCCAAATATTAAACCTTCAAGAACAATTCCAAATAAAACTCCAAAGTTATTCAAGAATGAGTCTGCTATTTTAACCAAATAAGTTCCCATACCTGTTGCAAATACAGTTGATACAATAAATCCTATTGCACATAATATTGTTACAACATTTTCTCTTTTAATTTTAAATTTTTGAGTAATTGCATTAGATATTGGTTCAAGTAATGAAATTGTTGTAGTGATTCCTGCAAAGAATACGCATAAGAAGAATAAGGGTCCGATTATATTTGCATAAGGTCCCATTTTATTGAATACCATTGGAAATGCTACAAAAATAAGCCCTGTTCCCTCAGTTACTACATGATTAATAGGTACATGTTCTGTTATTGACATAAATCCAAGTATTGAAAATACTCCTATTGCAGTTAATAGCTCAAAACTACAGTTTGAAATTGCAACTATCCCTCCATTTTTAATAAGATTAGAATTTTTTGGAAGGTAACTTGAATATGTTGATATGACGCCCCAACCTAAACTTAGTGAAAATATAATTTGCCCTGCAGCTGCAAGCCAAATATTCAAATTGAAAAGTGCATCCCATTTTGGTTTAAATAATGCATTAATACCTATATTTGCACCTGGAAGTGTTATACTGTAAATAACAACAACTGCCATAATTCCTACAAGTAAGGGTATTAAGATTTTACTAAATCTTCCAATACCATTATTTAGATTTTGACGTGAAATATACCAGATTATACTCCATATAATTATTAAAGATCCTAAAACTGGCCATATGATATGGCTTAATCCACTGATGGAGGTGGTACTGTGAAGTAATGTTGTTGTAAAAAATGTATTTGTATTTGCTCCCCATCCTTTTGTAATACTTAATACTAAATATATGATGTCCCATCCAATAATTACAACATAATATATTAATATTAAAAATGGAACAAAACAAATAAACCAACCTACAACTTCAAGTGGCTTTTTAACCTTTTTATATATGTTTGGTACTGATGTTTTAAATTCAAAACCTATTACATATTCTAAATATAAGAAAGGTAAGGCAATTATTAAAATAGAAATAAGATATGGTATTAAAAAGGCGCCACCCCCATTTGAATATACAACATAGGGGTATCTCCATATATTTCCAAGTCCAATGGCAGATCCAATCATTGCCATAATAAATGATAATGTGCTGTCCCATTGGGGTTTGTTTTTTTCACTTTCCATTAGATTCACCTAAAAATTTAAAAAAATATTATTCTTTTCTTCCAATTGCACATAACCAATGCGTCTCCCCTTTGGTAAAGGTGGTGACATCTTTAAAACCAGCGTCTGCAAGCATTTGACCTAATTCATCTTCAGATGGTACAAACATTTCCAATAGTTTCATTCTATCTCCTAATCTTTCTTCAATATGTCCATCATTTAATTCCTCATTGCAAATGAATATTGCTCCATCATTTTTAAGTACACGTTTTATTTCCTTTAAATCTTCTTTAAAATCAGGCCAGAAATAAATAGTTTCAAATCCAGTTACAATATCTATACTTTCATCTTCAAAGGGAATATTTGACACTGTTCCTTCTAAGATTTCCACTTGTCCTTTTTCAATTGCTTCAGCATTATATTTTATTGATTCTTCAACACTTTTTTTTGAGTAATCAAGTCCATAAACTTTAGCATTCGTCATTGATGAAAATCTATTAACATTTACTCCTCCACCACAGCCAATATCAAGAATTATATCATCTTCGCATATATTCAGATGGCTTATTCCCCATTGAGCTAGGCTTTCATGAGATTTGTTCATTCTTTTAATCATTTGCTCTCCAAGCTCTCCTTTAGGTTTACGGCAATTTATCAATAATTCATCTGTTTCTGATTTTTTGATTTCATTTATTTCTTCTTGACTTAATTTATTTTCTTTAGGACACATTATTTTTACCTTGAATTATTTTTCCTATTAATATAATTATAAATCTAAATAGAGTGTTTAGTAAAGAAAAATTTTAAAATATTATTCTTCTTTTTATAAATAAAAATATAATTATGAATTTTATAATCTAATTTTTTAATTATATCTTAAAATTTAATATGAAATTTTGTTTCTCTTTATTTTTAAATATTTAAGTTTTATTTTTTATAATTATTATATAGTAGTAAAGATTAACTTTTAAGAAAATAATCTTTTATAAATTAATTAAATATATTTCTAATTTATCTTAATATTAATTAATATTTAACAATATTCACATTAAAAAAAGGTTTTTATTAGTAATAATGGTTGAAAATATTGTAGGGGTAAAAAAAGTTGTTTCTAGAAATTTATAATGAATTGTTTTATAAAAAAAGGTGAGAGATAGATAAAATCTATCTCATTAATGTTTATAATCACTTTGTGATTACATCATTGGAGGCATTCCGCCTGCTCCGCCCATAGCAGCTGGGTCAGGTTCTGACGCAGTAGATGCAATAACATCATCAATTCTTAAAATCATTTCAGCAGCTTCAGAAGCAGATTGGATTGCTTGTTTTTTGACACGTTTAGGTTCAATTACTCCAGCTTCTTTCATATCAGTAACTTCACCATTGAATACGTTTAATCCCATGGTGTTAGATTTTTCATGAGCAGCTCTTAAGTCTACTAATGAATCAATACTGTCAATACCAGCATTTTCAGCTAAAGTTTTAGGAACAACTTCTAAACTTTCTGCAAATGCATTTACAGCTAATTGTTCTCTTCCACTGATAGATTCAGCATAATCTTTTAATTTTTTAGCGATTGCTACTTCAGGAGCTCCTCCACCAGCAACAACTTTACCGTCTTCAACAGTAGCAGCAACTACGCCTATTGCATCTTCCATTGCTCTTTTAATTTCGTCTGCAATATGTTTAGTACTACCTCTAATAAGGAGGGTTACAGCTTTAGGTTCACTACATTCTTCAACAAAGATCATATCTTCACCAGAGACTTTTTTCTCTTCAACAGATCCAGCTAAACCTAAATCAGTAGCAACTAAATCTTCTACATTACTTACAACATTTGCTCCAGTAGCTTTGGATAATTTTTCAATATCTGATTTTTTTACTCTCCTAACAGCTAAAATTCCAGCTTTAGATAAGTAATGTTGAGCTAAATCATCAATACCTTTTTGACAGAATAAAACATTTGCTCCAGCATCAGCAATTTTATCAACCATTTCTTTTAACATATTTTCTTCTTGTTCAATAAATGCTTGCATTTGGCTAGGGTCTGTAATTCTGATTTCTGCATCAACTTCAGTTTCTTTAACTTCAATAGCAGAGTTAATAAGTGCAATTTTAGCATCTTTTACTGAATCTGGCATACCTTGGTGTACTCTTTCTTTGTCTACAATAACACCTTGAACGAGTTCAGTTTCTTCAACAGATGCTCCTTCTTTTTTCTCAATTTTAATATGGTCAATGTCAACTTTTCCATCTTCAGCAACTTGTTCGACAGCTTCAACAACGATTTTAGCAAGAGGTTCACGAGCTTTTTCAGTTCCTTTACCGGTCATTGCAGTAATTGCTACTTTGTTTAACATTGCAGTGTTAATATCAGCAATTGCAATGTCTTCTAAAATTTCTTGTGCTTTTTCAGCAGCTTGTCTGTATCCCATTGCAATAATGGTTGGGTGAATATCCATATCTAATAAATTTTCAGATTGTTTTAATAATTCTCCTGCAATAATAACAGCAGTAGTAGTTCCGTCTCCTACTTCATCTTCTTGAGTTTTTGCAACTTCAACAAGCATTTTTGCTGCAGGATGATCAATATCCATTTCTTTTAAGATGGTAACTCCATCATTAGTTACTACAATGTCTCCAAGTCCATCTACTAACATTTTGTCCATACCTTTTGGACCTAAAGTAGTTCTTACAGTTTCAGCTAAAACTTTACCCGCTAAAATATTATTTCTTTGTGCATCTCTACCAAGTAACCTGTTGGTTCCTTCTGGTAAAATAAAAATAGGTTGACCTTGTTGTGCCATATTTTCACCTCTATATTAAATTTAGTAATTATTACTAAATAGTAAATTTTTATTTAAAATGATTTTGATGTTTTGAAGAGTTTAACAGTTAAACATTTTATTTTACTAATTTTAACTATCTGTATCTTAGTAAAATTTTCATACTCCTCTTATTAATTTTAAAATTTATAAAATTTTTAATTAAAAAAAACATCTACATATACAACTGGGTTTAAGGTTATATAAATACTTTATGGTTAAAAGTAAATTATTGTAACTAAAAGTTAATAATTGGTATTATGGGTATTAAACCTATAAAAATCTATATTTTCATTTAATATTTCTTTATATATACTAAATTATTATAATATAATTTTTTATATCTTATTATTATTTTTTTAAATAACACTTATTTTTTCTAGAATATTCTCAACTTTTCCTTTATTAATTTTAATTATTCAATAATAAATATATTTTATTTTAAATTTTTTTAATATTATTTTAAATTTTTTAATATTTGAGGTTGTTATATTAGGTGGATAGAACTTATTGATTTTTTTTGATATTAGATGGTGATGATATTTTAAATGGATAAAATCTATTTATAGTTTTTACCAATTTTATTATAAATCATTTATAAACAAATATAATAAAAGTTTAGTAATTTACTATAATTTAATTTATCTTAGAAAATCTTGATAAGATAATATTTTTTAAAAACATCTAATACTCTAAATTTTTTAAAAAATATATAATTAAAATTAAATGTGGCAAAATCAGTCTTTTAATATTAAAATTTTTAAATATGAAAAAATAAGCTTTTTACTAATCTCTTTAATAAGTATATTATTAATTACTCTTAAAAATCTCTAAGTATATATTTTAGAATATAATCAACATTTATTTTTTCTAATAACATAATTAATAATTTCTCATTTATATGAAATAACACTTAAAAAAAAATATATACTTTTATATGTTTTAAAAACAATTATTATAATATGATAATTTAATTTAGTTGATTTTAGCTAAATTAATTTTAACTTAAAAATTCCATTATGAATTTGAAAATTTTTATTATGGAATAATTGTTTTTATTATGGAATTATTGGTATTATTTTTTAAGCCAATTAAGTTTATAATTATATTGAAATTGCTTAAGACAATTCAAGAGATTATAATCAATTTCTAAATTTCATTATAATAAATTACGGTGTGATTTTATGGTAGGAATCGTAGGTTATGGTGCTTATGTGCCATCTTATAGGATTAAGGTTGAAGAAATTGCCAAAGTTTGGGGTGATGATCCTGAATCCTTTAAAAGTGGTTTAGTTGTTAATGAGAAATCAGTACCAGCTTCTGATGAAGATACTGTTACTATATCTGTCATGGCAGCTAGAAATGCATTAAAAAGAGCTCAAATTGATTCTAAAAAAATTGGGGCAGTTTATGTTGGTTCTGAATCTCATCCATATGCGGTAAAACCAACTGCTACTATTGTTGCTGATGCAATTGATGCAACTCCAAATTTAACTGCAGCAGATTTAGAATTTGCTTGTAAAGCAGGTACTGCAGGAATTCAAATAAATATGGGTTTAGTCGAATCTGGTATGATTGACTATGGTTTAGCTATCGGAGCAGATACTTCACAAGGAGCTCCAGGTGATGCTTTAGAATATACTGCTTCTGCCGGTGGTGCTGCTTATGTTATAGGTAAAGAAAATACAATTGCAGATATTGAAAAAACATGTAGTTTCACAACTGATACTCCAGATTTTTACAGAAGAGAAGGTCAAAATTATCCCTCTCATGGTGGAAGATTTACAGGTAAGCCAGCATACTTTAAGCATGTTGAAGGTGCTGCAAAAAGAATGTTTGAATTAACTGATTCAAATGCAAAAGATTATGATTATTGTTGTTTCCACCAACCTAACGGTAAATTTTATTTAAGAGCTGCAAAATCATTTGGATTTACTCAAGAACAATATAAATATGGTTTATTAACTCCTAATATTGGAAATACATATTCTGGTGCTGTTCCTTTAGGTTTATCTAATATTTTAGATCATGCTAAAGCAGGTGACCGATTGTTTATTGTAAGTTATGGTTCTGGTGCTGGTAGTGATGCTTTTGTAATGGAAGTTAACGATAGAATAGAAGAAGTCAGAGATTTAGCTAGTAAAACTGAAGATTACATTGCTACAAAGAAATATGTGGATTATGCAGTTTATGCTAAATATAAAGGTAAAATAAAAATGATATAGGGGTGTAAAAATGAGAGACGTAGCTATTATAGGTGTTTCACAAACTAAATTTGGAGAACTATGGGACGCATCATTTAGATCCCTTATTGCAGAAGCAGGTCTAGGTGCAATGGAAGATTCAAATATTGGAGGAAATGATTTAGATGCAATGTATGTTGGAAATATGTCTTCCGGTTTATTTGTAAATCAGGAACATATTGCATCACTTATTGCAGATCATATGGGTTTAAACCCTATTCCATGTACTAGAGTAGAAGCAGCATGTGCATCTGGAAGTCTCGCTTTAAGACAAGGAATTTTTGCTGTTGCTTCTGGTTATCATGATATTGTAGTTTCTGCAGGTGTGGAAAAAATGACTGATGTTGTAGATGCAACACCAGCTATTGCAACTGCATCTGATATTGAATGGGAAGCTCAACAAGGTGCAACATTCCCATCATTATATGCAATGATTGCAAAAAGACATATGCATGAATATGGTACTACCAGAGAACAACTTGCAGAATTTGCAGTGGTTGCTCATCATAATGCATCAAATAATCCAAGGGCACAATTCCCATTTGAAATTACTGTTGATAAAGCATTAAATGCTACTATGGTTGCAGATCCTTTAACTTTATTTGATTGTTCACCAGTTTCAGATGGTGCTTCTGCTGTTGTATTATGTCCTGCTGAAGATGCTCATAAATATACAGATACACCAATTTATGTTAGAGCTTCACAACAGGCATCAGGTACTATTGCACTTCATGATAGGAAAGATATAACTACTCTTGGTGCAACTAAAGCTGCATCACAAAGAGCATATAAACAAGCAGGTTTAACTGTTAAAGATATTGACCTTGCAGAAGTTCATGATTGTTTCTCAATTAATGGTATTCTAGCTATTGAGGATTTAGGATTCTGTCAGAAAGGTCAAGGTGGAGTGGTAGTTGCTGAAGGTCAAACTAGAACTGATGGTGATTTCCCTATTAATCCATCTGGTGGACTTAAAGCTAGAGGACATCCTCTTGGTGCAACTGGTATTGCTCAAGCAGCTGAAGTTGTATGGCAATTAAGAGGAGAAGCAGGTAAACGTCAAGTAGATAATGCAGAAATAGGACTTACTCAAAATGTTGGTGGTACAGGAGGAACCTGTGCTGTACATATCTTCGGTAGAGAACCTAATAATAATTAGGTTTTTTCTTTTTTTCTTATTTTTTTTTAATTTTTCTTTAATATTTTTTAGATAATTTTTTTTAGATAAAAGTAGTATTCTAGTTTTTTTCATCTTTTTTTTAGATATTTTTTTTTTCATTGGTAATTTTTTAGAAAACTTTTTTTTTATTTATTTAGATGCTGTTGTATACGTGTAGTCGTCTCCAAAAATTAATTTATCAATATAATCCATATCTACATTTTCTTCAATTAATTGTGCCAATTGTTCAAGGGAATTATCTAAACTATCTTCATAAGGATCACTTACACCATCATCTAATTTTAATCCCTTATTTTTCCTTATATGGTTTAATAGGTTTCGACGTAAATTGTAATTGTGGAATATTCCATGAACATATGTGCCGAATACATTTGACTGTCCACATGCCCCGTCAAAGGGACTGTCATAATCATTTCCCACCCCTTCTTCAACAATAAATAGTGGAAAAGTACTGTTGATTGAAGGATTTATTATGGTACTTGTGCCTTCATGTTGTTCATAACCTGTTAACTCTTCTTCTTCAAGACCTTTAAATATGATTTTTGCAAGTCCGCATAAATAGTCATTATCAGGAACTCTTAATTTTGTCTGGCATGCTGCTTTAATGGTGTTTGTAAATTCTGTTTTTAAATTAAGAAGTCCAAGGCCTGTTACATGTTTAAGATTAGATTCTTTCATATTTTCGTCAATTAATTCTTGGCCTAATATTTGGTAACCACCGCAAATTCCAATTACAGGTATTTTTTCTCCTCTTTCAATTATTTTTTCTCCAAGATCGCTATCTACTAATGCCTTTGCATCACTTGTTGAGGTACGTGTACCTGGAATGATTATCATATCCACATCATCAAGTTCACTTGGTGAATCATATATTGATACCATTTTAATCCTTACATCTGGCTCTGTTTCAAGAGGATCTATATCTGTAAAATTAGCTATTTTAGGTAATTTTATAACTCCAATAGTAATATCCTTTTGTTTATCCTCATATTCAAGGAATTTATGATCTGCTAAAGATTGGGAATCTTCTTCAGGTAATTTAAGACTTTTATCAAAAGGTATAACTCCTAAAACTGGTGCTTTAATAATGTTTTCTAATTTTTCAATTCCCGGCATTAATATGTCTAGGTTTCCTGAAAATTTATTGATTATTACAGCTTTAAGACGTGCATGGTCACGTTCATTAAGAAGTGCAAATGTTCCTGCAATTGCAGCAAAAACTCCTCCTCTATCAATATCTGCAACAAGAACTACATCACAATCTGCCATGTGTGCAACTTCCATATTTGCAATATCTTCTTCTCTCATATTTATTTCAGATGGAGAACCTGCACCTTCTATAAATATAATGTCATATTTTTTACTAAGTCTCTTGTATGATTCATTCATGGCACGTATTGCTTCTTGTTTAAAATCATGTTGATAAGTGTAGAAATCCATATCATCTACTACTTTTCCTTGTATAATAACTTGAGAAATAAAATTACCTTTCGGTTTAAGTAAAATAGGATTCATATCTATTTCAGGTTCAATTTTAGCTGCTAATGATTGTAAATATTGTGCAACTGCCATTTCACCATTTTCTTTAGTAGTGTATGAATTTAGTGACATGTTTTGAGATTTAAAGGGCGCTACCTTATATCCTCTTTTCATATAAATTCTACATAATGCAGCTACAAGTAAACTTTTTCCTGCATTGGATGATGTGCCTTGAATCATTAATGTTTTTGTCATAAAATTACCTTAAATTTAATATTATTCATTGTTACTCTAAATATCAATATTATTTTTAGTTATTTTGAAAATTTTCATTATTTTTTTATTTAATATAGTTTTTAAAAATTAATTAAATTTATTCTTATCTTCATTATAAGTTTTTATTAATTATTATTAAAGTATATTTATATTTTTTTAACTTATACTTGATTTTCAATACAAGTTTTTGAAAGTGCCAAAAACTATTATTTTAATAAAAGAGAGGGTAGATTTTCTCTATATTTTAATATTTTAATTACTTTAATTTACTAAAACAAAAATCTTTTTATACTAATTTAACATAAGTTATTAATGTATGTTAATATAGGTAAATAATAAGTTAAAAAGATAATTTATTATTGATATTTTATTTATAAAAATAATTATGAGGTTTATTTATGGAATTAAAAAACGATTCCTCTATTAGAGAAGAATCAAAAGATGATTCTTCTATTAATGAAGAAGAGGTTTTAGATGAAAACATTACTGATGATAATAGTGATGTTAATCTTGATGATTCTAATGATGAAAATAAAGATGTAATTTTAAAACCTCAAATTGATGATGAATCAGAAAATTCTCAAGAGGACATGTCTTCAGATGAAAATAATGAGATAACTGATGATCTAGTTCCTGAAACAGAAAAATTAGGACCTATGGTTGATTATGAATCTGTTAAAACTAGTGAAGATATTGATATTCCTCCTCTTTTAATAGACCAAGTTATTGGTCATGAAGAAGCTGTTGAAACTATTAAAAAAGCAGCTAAACAAAGGAGAAATGTTCTTTTAATAGGTAATCCTGGTGTTGGAAAATCAATGCTTGCAAAGGGAATGTCAGAATTATTACCTCCTGAAATATTACAAGATGTTCTTGTATATCCTAATCCTGATGATCAGAATCATCCTTTAATAAGGACAGTTCCTGCAGGTGAAGGTAAAATTATTGTAAATAGTGCTAAATCTTCATCTAAAATTTATGAGGAGAGAAAATCATTAATTATAATGGTAGCAATTGCAGGAGTATTGGCTTTAGGATTTTTCTACAATGCATTACTTGAATCAATTATTGCATCTGCATTCATATTTTTAATTGGACTTCAAATCAAACCTAAAAATATTTCTCAAGGTCCTAAATTATTAGTAAATAATTCAGATAAAAGATTTGCACCATTTTTCGATGGAACTGGTGCTCATGCAGGTGCACTTCTTGGTGATGTGAGACATGACCCATATCAATCTGGTGGTTTAGGAACTCCTGCTCATGAACGTGTAGAACCTGGAATGATTCATAAGGCTCATAATGGTGTTTTATACATTGATGAAATTGGTACTATGAGTATGAAAACTCAACAAGAGCTCTTATCTGCAATGCAAGAAAAACGTTATGCTATTACGGGTCAAAGTGAAAACAGTAGTGGTGCGATGGTTCGTTCTCAAGCAGTACCATGTGACTTTGTATTAGTAGCATCTGGTAATATTAAGGTTTTAGAAGGTATGCATATTGCAATGCGTTCAAGAATTAGGGGATATGGTTATGAAGTCTATATGAAAGACCATATGGATGATAATGATGAAAACCGTAAAAAACTTGTAAGATTTGTAGCACAGGAAATTAAAAATGATGGAAGAATTCCACCATTTGATACAACAGCTATGGATGAAATTATTCTTGAAGCTAAACGTAGAGCAGGTAAAAAAGATGCATTAACCCTTAAACTTAGAGATTTAGGTGGTCTTGTAAGATCATCTGGAGATGTTGCTAAAGAAGAAGGTGAATCATTTGTTACTGCACAACATGTTGTAAAAGCTAAAAGATTTGCTAGAACTCTTGAACAACAAATGGCAGATATGTCTATTCAAAATAGAAAAGATTACTCTGTATTCAGTGCTGAAGGTGGAAGAGTTGGTGTGGTTAATGGTTTAGCTATTATAGGAGATAGAAGTGGTATTGTTATGCCAATTGCTGCTGAAATGGCTCCGGCAAACAGTAAAAATGAAGGTAAAATCATTGTCTCTGGTAAATTAGGAGAAATTGCTGAGGCTAGTGTACAAAATATTTCAGCTATTATTAAAAAATACACCCAAGTTGATATATCTGATTATGATATTCATGTACAGTTCCTTCAAGCATATGATGGTGTAGAAGGAGATTCTGCTAGTGTTTCTATGACTGCAGCAGTTATTTCTGCAGTTGAAGGTATTCCTGTAGATCAAACAGTAGCACTCACTGGTTCATTAAGTGTTCGTGGTGATGTAATGCCTATTGGTGGAGCTACTGGAAAAATAGAAGCAGCTGCAGAAGCAGGTATTAAGAAAGTACTTATTCCTAAATCTAATTTAGGTGATGTTATGATTGAGGATAGATATAAAGAAATGATTGAAATTATCCCAATTGAAACTATTGATGATGTACTTGATAATATTTTAATAAATGGTTCTAGAAAAGATAATTTAATGGCTAAAATTAAAGAAATTAGAGAATCTGTTAGTGATTCTGTTTCTGATATTTCAATAAACACTCCACAAGCACACTAATTTCTAAATTTTATTTATTTTTTTATTTTTCTAATTTTTCTTTTTTTATTTTATTTAATTTTATTTATTTTGTCTTATTAGACTATTTTTTAATATTCAATAAAAATTATTTTTATAGTTATTTACCAAATTTTTATTATAAATCATATATAAACAAGTATAATAAAAGTTTAGTAATTTACTATAAGCTTTTTTTCTTTAAAATCATTTTAGCAGTCTAAATTTTCCCTTTAAAAATATTTATATTTGAAATTTTATTCTTTATATAAAAAGCCTTTTTTATCTAATTCATTTTTAATATCTTCAAGTGTTTCTTTATTTATTGCACAGATAGTTGTTTGGCGATATTCACTTAAATTATATAGATTTTCTAAATCTCTTTTTCTCTCATCATAATTATTTAAATTATTAAGGAATTTTTCATATTCTTCAACTTCAGAAACATTAATCATTCTAACTAAGGGTTCTTTAAAACCTTTAATTGGATATGAAACATTTTTTATGGTACCATTATATTTTCTAATAATAATATCTGCTACATCATATAATTCATCAACTGTATTTTTTAATTTTAAACTTTCACAGCTTTCATTAATGTCTGATAATATTTTTTTAACAGTTCCATCAATATTATCACTTTGAATTACTTTAATGTCATTTTTTTGGGCTTGTGACATTAAATAATCATGAATAATACGATTTTCCATAAAGTAATCTAGTTGTTTTCCGCCTCTTCCAATTTCTGTAGCTCTTTTTACAAAACGGTTTTTATGAGAATTTTCATCTGCACTTAAAACAAAGAAATGAACAGAAGCATTATCCTTAAATTTATCTAAGTCAATCATTCCCGGAATCAAATGAACTCCTTCAATAATAATATCATCATGATCTTTAACAGCTCTTTCAATAACCTTTTCAATTGCAGGTAGTACAAAAGAAGAATGTTCTACAAAACCTGCACTAATTAATTCTTCTTCATTTTTATATCTGTTCTGATTTCTAAGTGTTTTATAAGCATTATATGATGAACTATGTAACGCAGGTGCATAATCATCCCCAATAATTCCTCTTACAACTTCTCTTATAAAATCAGATTCAATTAAATGTTTTATATTAAGTGATTTAGCTAACTCAGATGCAACTGTTGATTTGCCTATTCCAGAAGCACTTCCTATTAAAATTACATATGGTTTCATTTAAATTCCTCTCAAAGTTTTTTTTCAATAATAATGTTTAATAATTAATAACCTATTATTTTTAAATTTATATATAGAATCTTTATAAAATATTTATATAATTCTTTTTGATTCCCATACACTTTGGATTATTACAGATTTATCTTTATCGATTGCTATTATTATAACTAATTCTTTATTGGAATAGTTTTCGGAAGGGTAATACAATTTAAATTCATTCCTTTTGTCTTGTTCTATATCTAAAGGGTCTTCATTCAATATTACCTTTCGAATATATTCTTCACTAATCTCCCTTGATTGTTCTCTTTTAAAGCTGTGTTTTGTAAATATTAATTTATTTCCATTTAAACTCATGAGAATCTCATCTACATCTGAAATACTGTAACTATTATTTGCCATAGTTTATCCCTTTTTTAATACTAATTTTTATTCTTTTTCCACCCTTTATTTTTCATATTTTTTATTTTCATCTTTATTTATAGAATATTCCTTATATTTGTTAAAAAGAAGTTTATCTCTTTTTTCTTTACTGATTAATTGATTATCGTATGATAATTCGATTAGTCTAATGTAATTGCCTATGACCAATTCTTCGTAATTAGTATAGGATTCATATAATTGCTGTGTAAAACCAAGCTTTCTTGCATTTCTTTTAATGTGTGGTTTGAACTTTTCACGTTCTTCCTCTGTAATTTTTCCAAGGAGATTTAGTCTAAATAAAAATGCATCATGACTTATTTGATAATATTGTTCTGCTTTAATAATGTCTTCAAGTGTCCATTTTTCAATATTAAATTCCTCTTCATATGAATCTAATCCTCCATGAGGTAAAAGGAGACATGATGCAAAGTTTTCAGCATTAGATTCAATTTCTTCATGACTTAGTGAGCTTATGTTTATATAGTTCCTTTCAGCCATTAAATGATAGATTTCATGTGCCAATGTAAATCTTTGTCTTCCTAAAGGGTGATTTGAGTTAATAAAGATAAGTACTTGATTGGATACTATACAAGATGATCCGCTAAAGTTTCCATCAAATTTTAAAAAGGATATAGTGAGATTATTAATTTTATTTAAGGCGAGGGATATTATGTCAATAGGGTTATTATCATGAATATTCCATTTTCTCCTACATTTATTTGCAAGTTCATTCATTTCAAAATAGTTAGAATAATCCATTTTATTCACCAATAATGCTTAATATTATTTTTTTAAGTTTAAATCTATTATATCATTATAAGAGAATCGTAATTATGATTTTTCATCAATATTTTAAATCATATTTATAAACAAGAATTATTAAACTAATAATACTTATTATAGGTCTTTAGTAATTTCATTTAAATATTCAATGTCTTTTAATATTCTATTCATTTTTGCAAGACCATTTAAATCTTTATTGTGAATATCAGACCTAAATACATAGGTATTTATTTTATATTCTTCATTTCCATAGAGAATATAATCTTCACTACAATTATATAAATCGCATAATTTTTTTAAAGCAGATTTTTGTAGTTTTCTGCTATCATTTTCAATTCTTGCAATTTGTCCCTGATTATAATCAAGATATTTTCCAATATCTGATTGTGTAAAGTTATAGTGTTTTCTTAAATTTTTTAATCTACTTCCTACACTTTCCATTTTTCTCACTATTATACTAATTAATTATAGTTTTGACATAATCTTTATATAAGCTTTTAGTATTTTTATTCCATTTAAATATAATTTTTTTTAAATTTTTCCATATAAATTTATTATTTTTTCTATCAAAAAGCTTATTATTTAATAAATTAGTGATTTACAAAAATTTTTTATATTTCAAATATCTAAATATAATTATTTATATATAATAATATTGATTGGTGATATTTTGATTGTAAGTGGTTCAGCTTCTCAAAAATTAGCAGCTAATGTGGCAAAAGAGTTAAATGATGTTTTTGTTAGGGTCGAAACTAAAAAATTCCCTGATGGTGAAAAATATTTACGTGTACATGGAAATGTTGATGAAGAGGTTACTATTATTCAATCTACAGGTTTTCCTCAAGATGAGACTCTTGTTGAATTATTGTTTTTAATAAGGAATCTTAAAGATTTGGGGGCAAAAAAAGTTAAAGTTATTGTTCCTTTTATGGGTTATGCAAGACAAGAACGTAGATTTAATGATGGTGAAGCAATATCAGCAAAGATTGTTGCCGAATTAATTGAAATGGCTGGTGCTGATGAATTTGCATCAATCAACCTTCATGAAGATTGTGTTAGGAAATTCTTCAATATTCCAGCATATAATTTGTCTGCTATGCCAGCTATTGCAGACTATGTAAGTGAAATAACAAATGACCCAATTATTATTGCTCCAGATAAAGGTGCTTTAGGTTTTGCAGAGGAAATTTCAGAAATTTTAGGATGTAATTGTACATATCTTAAAAAAGTCAGACTTGGACCTGATAAAGTTGAAACTACTATAGCAGATATAGATGAAAGTGAGGATAATGGTAGTAAAGTGGAAATATCTTCTGTTAAAGGAAAGGAAGCTGTCATTATTGATGATATTATTGCAACAGGTGGTACAATAGTTAACGCTATAAACATTTTAAAAGAACATGGTGCAGTAAGTGTAAATGTATGTTGTGTACATCCAACACTTGTAAATGATGCTATTAGTAAAATTTTTGCTGCAGGGGCAAAGGACCTTGCAGGAACTGACACATTGAAATCTGATGTAAGCAGTATAAGTCTGGCAAAAACTATTGCTAATCATCTAAGGGAATAATTTTATCTCAGTATTTTTTAATATTTTTTATTTTTTTTTAGTATTTTTTTTATTTTATTCAATTTTGATTGTTTTTACATTTTTGATATTAAATTTAAAAAATAATTATATGTTTATAAAATTTATAAAGGTTTTATATTTTTGGACTTTTGTAGAAATCCTATTTGATTATTACAAAAATTTTTATAATATGTATTTTTGTTCAATTTTACTCTAATTTTTGAAAAAGGATTATAACCTCCAATATTTTTATTCTTTATCATTTAATTCAAATTCAATCAAATGGGTATCTATAAAGCTTATTTTTGTATAACTTAACTTTTAGGGGCCTGAAATTTTCTGAATAAAATTTGGGCTAAAATTTCTTATTTTTTATGTTTATCATATTTATTTATAATTGTTTGTAAAAATACAATTTAATTTTCATTATTTTTAATAAATAGGGTCTTTATATCGTTAAATTTAAATAGTATGTATTACATATATTTATTTGATGATCAAAATGAAACAGAGATTAAATTTAGATATTAAAGACCCAAATTATACTTTGTTGAAAGAAATATTTAAAATTATGGATTGCAGAGAAACTTCTGAAATATTAGTTTCAAATGGTTTTAAAAACATTAACAAACAAGTATTTACATTTAAAATCATATTCATCAGCATGTTCTTTGGATTAGACATTCCATTTATCTTAAAAGA
>NZ_CAJOKH010000002.1 GCF_905235195.1 uncultured Methanobrevibacter sp.
ACCATTTACTTTAATTGTTACTGTTCCATTACTATTAATGGTATAATTAATAAGAACTTCATCTCCTACATGAACATCTGCTATAGGGTTTATTACAACTGTTGTATTGGTTTTTTCTGCTGTAAAAGTAGTTTCATTATATCCTGCTGTGTAGTAATCGTTTTCTGCTATTTCTATTGTTAAATTATATGTGCCTAATGCAGGTGGTGTAAATTTAGCATCAGTTATTGGTGTACCGTTTATTTTGATTGTTACTGTTCCATTACTGTTAGTAGTATAATTAATTATTAATTCTTGTCCTATTTTTGCATCAATAGGATTAATAACAATATATGTATTGCCTCTTCCAACAGTGATAGTTGCATTTGTTGAGTTTTCATTCGGATAATCTGTAAGGCTTAAAACAGCTGTATATGTACCAAGCTCTAAATCTACAATCCATCCTTCACCTGTTAAAGCATAAACAGTTTTGACTAATGAACCATCTTTATATATTTTAATAGTAGTATTAAATCCATCATATAATGTACCATTTGCTGTTAAGTTGAATTTCAATCTTTCACCGGAAGGTGAAGTGTAATTTATTACATTTATTGTCGCAGGAATAATTATTGTATTTTCAGTTGTATCTCCATTAAATATGCATAAAATAGCAGATCCTTGATACATTGCTTGACCGTGGGTAGCATTGTTATTGTTGAAGGTACAGTTGTATGCATTTCCAACATATATTGCTCCACCATATTGTGCGCTTGTACCAGTTACACTGTTGTTAATGAAGATACAGTTGTATGCATCTCCAAATTGTTTTGCTCCACCATTACAGCCTGCGGTGTTGCCTATGAATGTACAGTTGTATGCATTTCCACGGTATATTGCTCCACCACTAGAAATGGTATTAGTTGCACTGTTTTTAATGAATGTGCAGTTGTATGCATTTCCCTTAGATATTGCTCCGCCACCACTTGGTGCTGTGTTTTCGGTGAATGTACAATTAGTTGCATTTCCACTATATATTGCTCCACCATCATATCCTTTGTTTTTGGTGAATGTGCAGTTGTATGCATTTCCACTATATATTGCTCCACCATAGTCTTCTGCGATGTTGCCTATGAATGTACAGTTGTATGCATTTCCCCTATATATTGCTCCACCATTCTGACTTGAGTTACCATTTATGAAGGTTATATTATGAAATTCAACATTAACATCAGAACCAGCAACATTGAATATTCTTGCCATTTTGTTTCCATCAATTGTTACTCCATTCCCAAAAATTGTTAAATCTCTTTCAATTACAATTCCGTCTGTAAAATCAGTGTCTGAAGCACTATTATATTTATAATTGTTAGATAAGTAAATTGTAGAATTAGTATTGCCATTAATTGTTGTATTTAAGTCTTTGAAACTTAACTCTACATTATCCGCTGTTGTTTTATCTGTTTTAGATCCACTCAATTTATCATTATTATTTTCTTCTTCTTTAAGTTCAACATTCTCTTTACTATTTGAAACATCATCATATTGATTAAATGTTTCTACATTACTCTATTTATTATTATCAGCACTAATTACATCTTGTTTGGTAGTATTATCTGCTGCACTAATTGCAGAAATACTTAATATACAAACAAGAAACAATAATACTAATAAAATATATTTTTTATTCTTCATATGTAAAATTCCCCCAAATTAATATTCTTATATAATACTAATTTGTTAAAATACATTATATCGTTAATATATTAAATAATTTATGTAAAATATGATATTCTTCATTTTTCATTATAAATGATACCATTTTGATATAATATTTTATTATCTGTGAATATGGATTAAATAAAAGAGTATTTTTGTAGAAATATTCATTTTATTGAATTTGATTTAAACAATATGAAATAAAAATAATTAAATTTAATATTTTTTTCAAAAATTAATGTAAAAATAAAAAAAATTGATCATTATATAAAAATTTTAGACCAAAATCAAATATGATTTCAACAAAGTCAATAAAATTGATTAGACCTTGTAGAAATCCTTATTTTTATTGAATTTAAGTTAAATAATGAAAAATAAAAAGAATAAAACTTAAGATTTCTTTTTTTTTCAAAATTGATGTAAATATAGAAAAAAATTAATCTTTATATAAAATTTTTACCAAAATCAAATAGGTTTACTATAAATTCATTTATTAATAAAAAAACCAAATATAGTTTTAAGTATTTATTTTCCAACACTTAATTTATCTACGCTGTCACGAATCTTTTCAAGTGGTGCATCTGTTTTAATACTAGTTGGACTAAAATGAGTTCTTAAAGCATAATAACCAAGAGATTCAAGATCTTCCATAACTTTATCTATTTTAGGTGCACTAATTTTTAAGGTTCTTGAAATTTCATGAATATCATATGAACTTGCCATTGCCTCGGCTTCATTTTTGCATTTTTCAAGTAATTTTTCGATTTCAGTAAATTTATTTAGTTGTTTTTCTGGAATTAATTTAAGCATTTGATCTATAAACTCTCTATTTTGAATTTTACCCAGCCATAATGGTCCTGCATGTATAAGCTTTTGGCCACATATTGGGCAGGTATTGTTTAAACTGCCTGCAAGTCCATAAGTACTTTCTCTATATAAGCAATTTTTACAATGGGAAATGTATCCTATATTTTTAAGACTTTCATCTGTTGCTTTTGAACCTTTTTTAACAATCATATAGATTCTCATATAATGTTCAGTACTGTGGGATAATTTAATTTCCACATATTTTTGATATTTTGCAAATGTTAAAGCCACAAATCCTGCAAGTATTCTAATTCCATTTTCATGGCAGTATTCACTTTTATAGGGTTTAGCATTATATTTTCTAATACATGGTGCTTTATATGTACCACATAATGCTGATGTATCAGTTGCTGTAACACATAAAAGACTATTTCTTTTAATAGATGCTGCAACAGAATCAATAAAAAAACTAGGTGTTCCAAAAGGATCAATATCAACTACATCAAAGCGTCCACGATTTTTTCTAAGGAAATTATTTGCTTCATGTTGATGTATTTCAAAATTTTCCTCTTCTATACTTATATTGTTATTGATTGCATTTTCATGAGTAAATTTCCCTGCAAGTGGACTAATATCATTTACAGCAACTAATCCAACATTGTCAATTTCTTTTTTATATCGGATTCCACGTATGCCACTTCCTCCAAATACATCTCCAATATTTACTTCACTATTTAATTTTTTCTCAAAGGCCTGTATTGCAAGAATAGATATGTCTCTATTTAATTCCATCTTTGGATTATAGAATACGGGGGCTTCGGATGATACTTTTTCATATTCTGGAAATTGAATCTTACATAAACCTTCATTTATTGATTTGATTTTAGTATTCTTCTCTTCATCCATTGTATCACAGTTGATTTATAATATAATTTTTTTTATATTTTATTAATTTTAATATTATTTTTTTCGAATTTTAATCTTTTAATTTTTTTTTTAATATTTTTTTATTTTCATTTAATTAAAAATTTTTAAATACTTAACAATTTATTTTATATATTTTTAATATAAATTATAATATAATAATTTATTAATGAAATTATTAATGAAAACTTTATTTAAACTAATTATTTATTATTTTATTAGGTGAGTTTATGGCAGATAGAATTAATATAGCTAAACCTATAATTGGACAAGAAGAAATTGATAATGTAGTTGAAGTATTAAAATCTGGCATGATTGCGCAAGGACCTAAAGTAAGTGAATTTGAAGATGAATTTGCTAAATGGATAGGTTCAGATTATGCAATTGCAACTAGTTCTGGAACAACTGCATTACACACTGCATTGTTAGCTTGTGGAATTGGAAAAGGAGATGAAGTAATTACTGTTGGTTTTACTTTTGTAGCAAGTTCTAATTCTATATTATACACTGGTGCTAAACCGGTATTTGTTGATATTTATGAAGATACATTTTTAATTGATCCTTCAAAAATTGAAGATGCTATAACTGATAAAACTAAAGCTATTCTTGTAGTTCAATTATATGGTCAATCTGCAGAAATGGATTCTATTGTGAAAATTGCAAAAAAACATAATTTATTTGTAATAGAAGATGCTGCTCAAGCTCACGGTGCAGAGTATAAGGGTAAAAAAGTAGGTACTCTTGGAGATGTTGCTTGTTTCAGTTTTTACCCTACTAAAAACATGACTACCAGTGAAGGAGGAATGATTACAACTAATAATAAAGATATTGCTGAAAAATCAAAAATATTTAGGGCACATGGTTCTTCTGTTAAATATCATCATAATTACTTAGGGTATAACTTCCGATTAACTGATATTGCAGCAGCAATTGGTCTTGCACAACTTAAAAAAATTGACTCATTTAATGATAAAAGAATTAAAAATGCAGAATATTTGACTAATGGTTTAAAAGATATTGAAGGAGTAATTCCTCCTGTTGTAAAAGACGAAAATAAACATGTATATCATCAATACACAATTAAGGTTAAAGGTGATAGGGATAAGTGGATTGAATATTTAGATGAAAAGGGTATTGGTTGCGGAGTATATTATCCTATTCCGTTGTATAATCAAGAATATTATAAGGAAATAGGATATAATCAATCATGTCCTGTTACAGATAAGGTGGTAAGTCAGGTAATTTCACTTCCAATTCATCCAAGTTTAACAAAAGAGGAGTTAGACACTATTATCTCTGTAGTTAAGGATGTATCTTTAAAATTAGTTTAATAACTTTCTATTCAATCAATTTTATTATAATTTTCTCTTTTTTTATTTTTCACTTATTTATTCTTTTTTTTATTTTAAATTTAAAATCATAAAATGAAAAAAAAACATTTTATTTTATTATATTTTTATCATTTCATAAACTAATTTTAAATTTTAATTTTAAATTTCAATGATTAATTTTATAAATTTAAAAAATTAAGTTCATATTATGGTAAAGATTGATAAAGAGGAGTTTAATCAAAAAATATTTACAAGAATCAATAATCTGATTAATGAATATAAATTGATTAAAGATAATGATAAGATTGCAGTAGCACTTTCCGGTGGTAAGGATAGTGTTTTAACATTACATGCATTAAGTAAATATCAAGATCAATCAGATATTGATTTTGAATTAATTGCTATTTCTGTAGATGAAGGAATTAAAGGATATAGGTCTTCAGGTTTAGATGCAGCAGTTAATAATTGTAAATTATTAGATGTAGAATTAGTTGAAACTTCTTTTTTCAATACATTTAATTATAATTTGGATGATATTTATCAGGAATTTAAAAGTGCTTGTATTGTCTGTGGTGTTTTTAGAAGATATATTTTAAATAAAACATCTCATGAGCTTAATTGCGATAAAATTGCAACAGGCCATAATCTTGATGATGAAATCCAATCTTTCCTTATGAGTTTTGCAAGGGCAGATACTCTTAAATTTTCTAAATTTGGACCTGAACTTAGCCGTATTCATCCAAAATTAGTTCCACGTATTAAACCCTTATGGAATACTCCTGAAAAAGAAGTGGGTATGTGGGTATTAATGAATGATATTGATGTTCATCTTGAGGAATGTCCATATTCTTATTTATCCCTTAGAAGTAAAATTAAAGGATTTTTAAATGAAGCTGAAGATAAACATCCTCAAACAAAGGTTAATATTTTAAATTCATTTGTTAAATCTTTAAATGTTGAAACAAAACCTCCGGTTCTATATGAATGTAGATATTGTAAAGAACCAAGCTCAACAGATGTATGTAAGGCATGTGAAATACTTAAATTATTGGAAGATATTGATAAATGATTTATATATTAAATGTGAGAATTTTTAAAAGTAATTTATAGTATAATTTAATTTTATTTGGTGATTATATGGTGATAGATAAAAGTAAAAGAAAATATGTAGTTTTACTTGTAATATTAGCTATTTTGTTTGCAGTTGTAGTTATAAAAGATGTTTATAATATCCATAGTTATGATATAATAATTGATCCTATTT
Source organism: uncultured Methanobrevibacter sp. (assembly GCF_905235195.1). Lineage (GTDB taxonomy): Archaea > Methanobacteriota > Methanobacteria > Methanobacteriales > Methanobacteriaceae > Methanarmilla. The sequence goes on from NZ_CAJOKH010000002.1 coordinate 6,025, forward strand.
TAGTTATAATCCTTATTTATGCAGGATATGAATTTTATAAAAATAAGGATGAAATCTTATCTAAAAATAAAAAAAATAAAAATAAAGGTTCTAAAAATATCAAAGATAAGAAATAGTTAATATCTTAATTTATTAATTAAATTTAATAAATAAATCATTTAATTCTCTCTTCAGTTTTAAACCAATTTTGAGATTTAGGTTTAAGTACTGTAAGTATAAATGAACAAATTAATAATATTGAGAGTAATATTATAAATACAACTAAATATTCATTAGTTGCAGTGTTTAAAAGTTTATTTATTCCTCCAATCCAAATAACACATAATAAAATTGGAATAACATATTTGATAACTATTAACCACCATTTACCAAGTTTTAATGATTGACTTTTACTATTTAAAAAATTTATTAATCTTTCTGCTTTAAATACCCATGCAAAAAGAATACATTCTATGGTTACAGATAATATAACTACAAAATTATTGACAAATGTATCAGTAATAGTAAGTATATATTCTCCACAAGAAGTAGCATAAATCATTGAAGATAAGCCGCCAACAATAACTAAAATACTTGTTGCTTTTTTCCTTGTCATATTAAATTTATTTTGAATAGAAATTGAAAGTACTTCAAAAGATGATAACATACTAGTAATACCTGCAACATAAACTGTAAAGAAGAATAGAGGGGCTAATATTAAAGAAATTACTCCTAAAGTGTTAAATACTTGGGGATATATGACAAAAATTAGAGTTACGCCTTCAGATACAATATTTGAAACAGGGGTACCTGATTGAAGTGACATATGTCCTAAAATTGAAAAAACGCCTAAGGCTACAAAATTTTCAAATAGACTATTTGCTATAATAACATATAAACCGCTTGTAATTAAATCTGTATCTTTTTTAGTATAACTTGCATAGGTAAATCCTGCACCCATACCTAAACTTAGGGAGAAAAATATTTGTCCAAATGCTGCACTCCATATATTAAAATCCCATAAAAGTGATAAATCAGGTTTAAACAGTTCGTTTAAACCAATATTTGCACCAGGTAAGGTTAAAGAATATACAACAATAATAATCATTGTAATAAATAAGATTGGAACAAATATTTTACTAATTTTCCCTAAACCCTCATCTAAGTTTTTATGGGAAACTAACCATATAATAAACCATACTACGAGCATTGAAATGGCAACAAAGGGGATAAAATGAAAAATGCCTCCTAGTGAATCGGTATAGTGTAATACATTATGAGTTAAAAATGCATTAGGGTTTGATCCCCATCCTTTTAAAAAACTTAAAAAGAAGTAGATTCCATCCCAACCGATTATTGCAGAATAGTAAATTGTCATAATAAATACAACAACGGGTAAAATCCAACCATAATACTCTAATTTAGGATTGATTTTGATAATTGCTTTAGTAAAAGAAGATTTATAATTATAACCAACACCATATTCTAAAATTGTAAAAGGAATTGCTAAAACTAAAATCGCTATTATATAAGGAATATAAAATGCTCCACCACCATTGGAATAAAGTACATAAGGATATCTCCAAATATTACCTAACCCCACAGCAGATCCTATCATTGCTAAAACAAATGCTAAGTTACTTCCCCATTCATTTTCATTTCTCATTATTATTCCTCAATTAAACATAAGAATATTTAGTTTCATTACTCAAAAAATACCAATTAACATTATAAATAAAATTTAATCTTTATTTCTTCTCTTTAGGATCTACTATTTTTATAAGTATTTTATCAATTTGATTTCCATCCATACCTAGGATTTCAAAATGATATTTGTCCCATTGGAATGATTCTCCCTGAGTAGGTATTTTTTCAAGATATCCTAATATGAAACCTGCAATTGTTGAGAAATTATCTTCATCTTCGTTAGGTAATTGTTCATCAATACCAAATGTATCTTTAAAGACATCAATTGTAATTCTACCATCCATTAACCAGGAACCATCTTTTAACTGAGTTGTTTTTGGATCATCCATTTCATCAATTCCAGGAATATCTCCAACAATTCCTTCAAGTAAATCGTTTAATGTAATTAATCCTAAAACGGTACCAAATTCGTCTACAACGAGTACCATATGAACATAGTGTTCATTTTCTTTAAATGTGTTTAAAAGTTCCATGGATAAAAGATTATCTGGTACAACGAGAGGTGTTTTAATTTCTTTTTCTAAATCTAATGCTTTATTATTAAATAGAGAACTTAATATGTCTTTTGCTTGCACAACACCAATAAAATCATCTAATTCTCCAGATGCTACAGGGAATATTGAACGTTTACTTTCAATGATTTTTACTTTATTTTCCTCATCACTATCTTCTAAGTTTAACCATACAATCTCGTTTCTTGGGGTCATAATCATATCTACTTTCTGTGCATCAAGTCTGAAAACTCTTTCAATAATTGCTTTTTCATCTTCTTCAATATTTCCTTCTTCAATACCCTCTTCAATTAAAAGATTAATCTCTTCTTCTGTAATTTCGTGTTTTTTAATTTTATCTTGCCCTATTAGTTTAAGAAGGATTTTAGTTGAATCACTTAATATTTTTACAATTGGTGCAGATACTTTAGATAATATTTGCATTTCCTTTGCAAATTTTACAGCAATCTTTTCAGGGTTATTAATTGCAATTTGTTTTGGTGCAATTTCACCTACAATAAGTGTAAAGTAGGTTGATAGTATGATTATTAAAATATGGCTAATTGTATAAGAGTATGGAATATAAGGCGCTAAATAAGCAGATAATGGTCCTGCTAATGTAGCACCTCCAAATACTCCGATAATAATGTTACTTACTGTAATACCAATTTGAACAGCTGATAAAAAGTCAGTAGAATCCTCAAGTAATTCAATTGAGATTCTTGCTCCTTTGTATCCTTCTTGTTCTAATTTAAGAAGTTTATGTTTTCTAGACGATATAATTGCCAGTTCGGCCATTGTTAAAAAGCCGGTAATACCTATCAATATTATTATAATAATAACTTCAATAATTTGTAAAATCATTTAAATACCTTAGTCAAATAGTAATTTTTTGCAAGATCTTTTTTTATTAGGTAGTTTTTTATTATTTTAAGTCACTTGCTTTTTTAAAACCTTCAAAACCGTGAATTTCTTCTTGCATACTCTGTACAGCTGTAGATGCATCTTCTCTTGTTTGAACTTTTTGAAAGATTCTTCTTTTTTTCACTTCTAGAACCCTTCCACATACACATTTTCTTGTTTTCCGCCCTTCTTTTGCATATAATACTCTTCCACAATCGCAACGAAAAATTAGATACATTTTTTATATTCACCTTTTAAAGGCTTTATTTATTAGATTTTTAATTTATAAAATTAATCAATAAAATATTAATTTATACCTTTGTAATTCTTATTATAAAATATTTCTTACTTTTTAACAATTTTTTTTATAATAATTTCATAATTTAATTTATAATTAAAATAAAATTTTTATTTTCAATGATTTTGAAAATATATTAAGTATAAGTTAATATTTTATAAATAGATGTTAAATTAAATGATACTTTTTAAAAAAATAATAAAATTTTTAAGGTTTATAATCAAAAACCAAATACTTTTCCAAATAATGGAATAAATACATTTGCAGGTAAAATGAAAAATGTTGCGATACTTACACCTATATCTGTTCCAATAAATACAAGAAGTACTCTAAATATGTTATTATGCCATAAATCTTTAAAACTTTCTATTTCTCCAAGTTTATGTATGTCTCTTTTTCTAACAGGCTTATAATGTAATTCTACAAGTGCTGAGAACATACCTGCAGCAAGTATAGGGTGCATTACAGTAAATGGGGCAGCAATACCTCCAACAATCCCGGATACAATTTTAGATCCAGAACAAATAGAACCTAAAAAGCCCATAATAAAATAAACTATAAAATAAAGTAAAAGTTCGTTAGTAATGTTTATCCCATTAATAAATGCCAGAAAAAATATCAAGATAAAGATTACAGGTATTGAACCAAGTATTATTTTAAGCCATGGAATTTTACCTTTTGAGGAGAGATCTGTTAGTTCTTTACGGCTTGGGATTGTTTGAGGATTATCTAAATATTTCTCAATACCTTCTTTGTGACCTGCTCCAACAACAGCAACAACAGTATCTTCTCTAATATTCAATATGCTTTGTGCAAGATAGGCATCTCTTTCATGAACTAAAACTTCATAAGCTCCAGGAGACTCCTCTTTAAAGTATTTCATTACTTCCTCAATAGTATCTTCTTGTTTTAAATCTTCAATATCAATTTCTTCATCATCACCCATGATTAATGCTTTAAGGGTACCGAATACAAATTTAAGTTTTTCCCATATGCTCATCTGATTTAAAGTTCGCTGTAGGGTAATATTAATGTCTCTATCAAGTAGTGCAATTTTAATGTCTAAATCCTCAGCAGCTTTAATTGCTCCTATCATTTCTGAACCTGGTTTTACATCAACATCCTTTCCAATTTTGTTTTGAATGTAACCAAGAATAGTACTTGCAAAAAATACTCCTACCTTATTTTCTTTTATAATCTTGCTCATAGGGATAGTGTCATCTGTTTCAATACCATTCATTTCATTTTTAAGCTTATGATATCTTCCCAAATCTAATTCAATGCCTACTACATCGGGTTGAATTTCGTATATGGTGTCCTTAACCTCTTCAACACTTTCACTTGATACGTGTGCTGTTCCTATAATAGTTAGATTTTCTTTAATCAAAATAACACATCTTTGAATTATTAAGTTATAAAATAATATATAAAATATTAAAAATATTATTTTTTAAAATTATATAAATTCAATATTAAAATATAATTTAAATATTTATAAATATTTAACTCTTTGTTTTAATTTAATTTTACTCAATATACAAGGATAATTTAATTGAGATATATTATTTAAAACATCAATTCGAAAGTTTTTTTTATTTATTTCATTGTTTTGGAATGTAAGGTTTTATTACATCTTGATTATATATTCCTACATTATTTGAAATGTTCTTTTTAAGACAAAAATCAGTATCTCTACTTAGACCTAGTTTTTCTAAACGGTTTGCAGATCCGCTATTTAATATATGTTCTATAAGGGCAAATTCATCTCGACTTGCAAGTATTGCACTTTGGGAATATTCGCTAAATTCAATATTTAAATTTTTCCTCTGTTTTATTCTGTTTATTTGGTATAATATTTCTCCACATGCAAGATAATCTTCTATTGTAAAATTACCCTTCCAGCCGGCCATTACTAAATCAATATGGCTAGTTGCTTTTTCAACTGCAGCTTCAGCAACTGCTTTAGCATTAATTAATCCTCCAATTAATATGGTTTTAGCAGTCATGTCTTTTAATATTCTTGTACCATTACTTGTTGTTAAAATTAATACTTTCTTTTTAGTTGTGTAATTATTAATATCTACCGGAGAGTTTCCTATTTCAAAATCTTCAATTTTCATTCCATTACGTTCACCTGCTAGAACACCATTATGTTTTTTACTCATTTCAATTGCTTGTTCCGGAGTAAATGTAGGAATTACTTTTTTAAATTTTTCTAATGCTACTGTAATTGTTGTACTTGCTCTTAACTGGTCAACCATAATTGATAAATCTTTAGATGAGCTTACTTCAAAACTTAAACTTACTTCCATTATACCACATTAGTTTTTTCATTTAATAATTTTTTTAATTCATATTATTATTTGTTATGATTTTTTAATTGTAATACTTTATTGATTTTTTATTTTACATATCTTTTTAATAATTTATTTAATATAAAATAATTTTTCTTAAGTTTTATTAATTATTAAACTTTTATTCCTCTTAAATATAAGTTATATACTGGAATAATTTTTGTTTTTAAAAAATGCTTATTATTTTCTAAAATTTTTTTTTTAAAAAAGCTGAAATTAATATAATTATATATAGATGTGTTATTCTATTTATAATGTTTTTTTCATTTTTTTTATTACATAAAATTTTTTATCTTAATAATTCAATAAATTATTAGAAATATTATTCGGCGAAATTATGAAAATTGTTACAACTCCAATGTGTAAAGATATTCTTGATATTGCAGGAATTAGAGATTATAATTTAATTAAACATCCTTCTAGAGAGTATGGGGATTTTGCAATATTATTATCTGAAAGTAAAGTTCAGGATATGGATACATTAAGAATAAAAATAAATACATTTAATCAGATATTTGAAAGTATTAAGAAAGTTTCTAAATATTCTCCAAAGCAATTAACTGATAATGAAATTAACGAATATTTTAAACACTATACATTTGCTTATGAGTGGATTAATAATTCCTTAAAAGTTCAAAAGATTAAGCAACGAAATAAAAATATTAAAGTATCTGTTTTAAGTAAATTTATAAAAGATATTGTAGAAGATATGAATTTTACAATTACAGATAAAGATTTTGATTATTTAATATGCCCTGATTATATGGATGTAGAAGGCAGCAATAATTACAGTCTTATAAAGCTTCCAACTCATGATAACATATCTAAAAATCCAATAGAAAAAGCAGAATTAAGATATTCAATTCTATTAAATATTAATATCTAAAATTTATTTTTTAATAATACTTAAATTGTTTATAAATTAAAATAATTTATTAATCATAAGAATAATATCTAAATATATAGTCTTGTAGTATTTTTTATATTAATAGGAGATGTTTAATATGTATGAAACTTTGACTTATACTGGTGGAATTCATAAGAGTAATGAAATGAGGGAATTAATTGAAGATTTAGGTGGATTTATTATACAAGAAAATATTATACAAATGGACCTTGTAGTAAATATGGCAGTTCCTATTGATGATGTTGTAAAAATTAAAGAAAAGTCAAAAGAATTATTAGGTGAAATTACATTTGCTCCTATGGCTGGAACTGAGATAGCTATTGTTTCTCCAACTCTTGCAAGACATCATCTTCCACATGCAGCATGTGATATTTCCGAATATCTTAGAAGATATGGTGCAAAAGATAATATGGTTGGTTTGGCTAGAGGTCATGGTAAAGGAACCAGCGGTATTTCTCAGGAAGAAAAATATTTAATTGAAGAACATGATGTTGCAATTTTCGCTCTTGGAAGTTTTAAAGATTGTATTATTGAAAAATCATTTTTATATGAAGATATTGATATTCCTGTCATAGTAACCGGGGCTCCTGAATTAGATGTTGAAGATTTGCCTGGTGTAGATGCTTATGTGGGGGGTTTAGGTAGAATTCCTCGAAGACTTAAACGTGGAGAAAATATTAGAGCTCTTAAAAGATTAGTTCAAACAACTGAAGATATTTTAAATAAAAAGAAAAAATATATGGCTCAAGATTCTCCTTTAGTACCTCCAATTATGGTTAAAAATGCTATTGAGACACAAATTCCTGCTATTGAAACAACTTATACTCCAACTCCTGTTACAAGTCAGTTAGATGGTGTTAGAATTAAACTTGATTATGATACATATCATGAAGACATTGAAAATGTTGAGATTGCAGGACATAAACTTAAAGAAATTGCTGATGTTTCAAAATCTCATATGTATGATTATACTCTTGTGAAATTATTCTCTCAAAGTTCATTAACTTTTGATGAGAGTTAATACCCTTCTTTTTTTATTTTTCTTAAGTTTTTCTAACAGTACATAAATTTGTATTTGGAAAATCTATAATTAAATATTTTAAATTTTAATTTCAATTTATCTTTTTTTATTTTTTTCTTATTGTGGAGCTTCCATTCCATAAAAGTTAATTGCATCTACAAGATCATTAAATTCCTCTAATTCTCTTTCAATAACATTTTCTTCAGTTAAATTTCCACTTAATTCTCCATCAACACTAAGTGTATCAGGTCCACGAGCAACTAATCGTTCATTTCCATCATTTGAAAAAATTCTCTCAGCATCTAATTGGTGAATATAAGATCTGCCAGGTATTAAAACAGTATCTTTAACTTCTCTTAAATCAATATTTTCAAGGTCATCTTTTGTAATTAAACATGCTATGTCTTTTTCTGTTGAAATCACATTAACATGGTCTTCAGCACCTATTTTTTCAAATATTTTAGCTATTTTTGGACCTGCAATTTTTGAAGATATGATTGTAGCATAACCTGTAACTTTCGCAATAAATTGGAGGTATATTTCATTTCTATCTTTAGATATTGCAAATGGTGCTCCAGTTTCAGGGTCACATACGGGAGTTCCAGTAATTCTTAGTTTTGGAAATTCAGAGTTAATGTCTTTTACAAGTTGTTCAAAACTTTCAACTGATTGGGAATCAATACCTTTTACTATAGGTCCATTACCTAGGACTAGACCTCCTTCAGTGCTATTTGCAAATCTCATTAAAATTCCTGCATGTGCACCCCACTCTTCTAGTTTCTCGCAAGTATTTCTAAGTTCATATCCGTCATTTACACCAGGAATAATTACCATTGCTGCATGTAGCTCAGTATTTTCGCAGAATAATTTTGCAGTTTCAAGTGATACTTCAGGATTTGAATCTCCCATCCATTCTCTTCTAAGTTTGCTGTTAGCTGCAAATAGTGTAAATGTTACTTCATTAACCCCATATTTAATTAAATCACTTGCCCATTCAACACTATCAATACCTTTTCCGCTAGTATAACCTAAATGCATAGGTATTTGAAATTGATTAATAGTAGCTGCAAGTTCCTGTATTTGAGGATAACAACTTACATCTCCACCTCCACTAATGTTTACTTTGAGATTATTATCACGTACTGGATTAAACATTAATGTAGATTGAACCTCATTAATAACTAAAAAAGCAGGTTTAAACTCTGATAGGGCATCTTGAATACCTATGGAACATTTTTCACAACCAATTGTTTTAGGAGAACAATATTTGCATCCTAATGCTTTTATTTCACTTACTTTTTTAAAGTAGCAGTATTTACAAAAACCTCTACAGTCTTTTCCAGGTATTCCACCTACATCAGCTAAAATTTGCATAATATCTTCTTTTTTATGAGTTAACTTGAAATTTAGTTTATTTTTTTTATAAAATTTTAAAACATTTAATATTTTATATTGTTTTTTATTTAATTATTTTTTACTTTTTTTTAAATTTTGTTTTTCAAATTTAGATTTTATTTTTATTATTTTTAACTAGAAAAAGTAATAAGTTTCCAATTTTCAATTAAATTCTAATTTTAGAATTTTTTAATTTTCTTTTTAATTTTAGTTTAATTTTTATTTATTTATATTTTTAACTATTCAATTAATATTTGTTCTAAATTAGTATTTTTATCTGAAATAATTATTTTATATAAATATTTAAGTTTTTTAACTTATTTAAAAAAGTATTACTTTAAGAGCCATTTTTCCTAAAAAAATCTATTTGATTATTACATATAAATTTTACTACTTATAAAAAAAGGTAATATTTATATTATATCTTAAAGATATTAAAATTTGTATACCATATGGCTTGCTATGCAAAAACTTGCTTTGTAGCTTACTTAACATAAACTATAAAAAACGCTATGTTTATGATTAAGTGGTATATTAGTAACTCTATTTATTTAGGAGGGAAAAAATGGCGAAGTTTGATGATAAAGTCGATTTATACGACGATAGGGGTACATTAGTCGATTCCAATGTACCTATTGAAGCTCTAAGTCCAGTACGTAACCCAGCTATTCAAAAAATTGTAACTGGTATTAAAAGAACTGTTGCTGTAAACTTAGAAGGTATAGAAAACTCATTAAGAAATGCTGCTGTCGGTGGTAAATCTAGTAAAATCTTAGGAAGAGAAATGGACCTTGATATTACTGGTAATGCTGATGCTATTGCAGCATCCTTAAAAGATATGATTAAAGTTACCGATGATGATGATACTAAAGTAGAACTCATTTCTGATGGTAAAAGGATTTTAGTACAAGTCCCAAGTAAAAGAATAGATGCTTCTGCAGAATATTCTGTTGCAACTTTAGCTACTTCTAATGCTTTAATCCAAGCTATTATTAATAATTTGGATGTTAACATGTACGATGCTAACATGGTCAAAGCTGCTGTTTTAGGTACATACCCACAATCTGTAGATTATGGTGGATCTAACATTGCAACTATGTTAAACGTACCTCAAAAATTAGAAGGTCCTGGTTACTCATTCAGGAATATTACTGCAAACCACATTGTTGCAGCTACCCTTAAAAACTCTTTCCAAGCTACTGCTTTAGCTAGTATCTTAGAACAAACTGCAATGTTTGAAATGGGAGATGCAATTGGAGCATTTGAAAGAATGCACTTATTAGGTTTAGCTTACCAAGGAATGAATGCAGATAACTTAGTATTAAGCTTAGTACAAGATAATGCAACTGACTCTTCTGTTGGTGATATTATTATGGATACTATTGGAAGAGCTAATGCTGATGGAATTATTGGTGTTGAAAAAGATTTAAATGGATTCAATGTATACCAAACTGACGATTTAGCTAAATGGAACGCTTACGTAGCTGCTGGTTCTGTTGCTGCAACTATGGTAAACGTTGGTGCTGCTCGTGCTGCTCAAGGTATTCCATCCACTATTTTATACTTCAACGATTCAATTGAATTTGCTACTGGTTTACCTGGTCTTGACTTCGGTAGAGGTGAAGGTGTAGCTGTAGGATTCAGTTTCTTCTCTCACTCTATCTATGGTGGAGGAGGTCCTGGTTTATTCAATGGAAACCATATTGTTACAAGACATAGTAAAGGTTTCACAATTCCTTGTGTAGCTGCAGGTATGTCTTTAGATGCTGGTACTCAACTCTTCTCTCCAGAAGCAACATCTGGATTAATTAAAGAAGTATACAGTAGAATTGACGAATTCAGAGAACCTCTTAAATATGTCGCAGAAGCTGCTTCAGACATAAAAGGAGATATCTAATTATTTTTAATAAAAAATACATCTAATTGTATGGGGTAGAAAAAAATGGACATTGAAATATTTCCTTATAGAATCATTAGTGCAGATACTACTGAAAAATTACTAAACGGTATTGAAAGTTTAGATGATGTTAGAAGGACTGTTATTCATGGACCAAGACTTCCCCCTGATGATCCTGATTTAGATCCAAAATATAAAGATAAAAGGGAAATTACTGTTAAAGGTAAACCAATAGAACTTAAGATTCGTGTTGGTCGTATCTTTGTAGATTTAACTTCTGAATCTGCTATTAAAGAAGTTGAAAAAATCTGTGATGAAGTACTTCCATTTGGATATGATATTAACACAAGTAGAAGTGAATACATTAGAAAACACAAAACTGTTAGTGATGCTATTAAATATGGTGTTGAAGATAATAATCTTCCTGATGAATTGATTGGTATGACTGATCAAACTAGACAACTAGCAGAAAATCTTGATTACATTGATTATGATGAAGTGGAATAGGTAATATGATTGGAAGAACAACACATGTAGTTGACTGCCGTGAAACCATGGGTCTTGGTGAAGGTGGAGGAATTGCTCAAAGAGGAACTTTTGCTAAATGTGGAAGTGATGTTATTGCTGTTGCAATGTCTCCTGGACGAAGACATATTACTAAACCTGTATGTGAAATTACATTTGCATTACGTGAAGCAAATTTATTAACTAGTACTATGATTTTAAATGCTGGTGCTGGTGTTCCTGGTGATGCTCCAGGAGTTGGTGCTTCTAGTTTATTTGGTTTAACTCCTGAAGAGATTGAACAATTAAATCAGTATAAACTTTTAGTTATTCATTTAGGGGGAGTAAGAAATCATATTATTTATAAAGCAAGGTTAATATTGAGAAATGTAAATAGGCCTTGTGTTATTATATGTGAATATCCTGTTGATTTTGAGGATTTCGCAAAAATAGGGATTAAAACTTCTAAGGTTATGCCTGATGAAGTTCAAACAAAAGGAACCATTATTAATATTATTAGTGGTGTTATAAGAGGACAAACTGTTTCTCAAGAACAATTAGATGAAATTATTAGAAAAGTTAAATTAGCATTAGGAGATGCATAATTATGGCACAATATTACCCAGGTACATCTAAAGTTTCTAAAAATAGAATACATTTTGCTGACCCAGATCAAGAGTTAGAAAAATTAAGAGAAATTTCAGATGAAGATATAGTAAAAATATTAGGTCACAGGGCTCCAGGTGAAGAATATAAATCAGTTCACCCTCCTTTAGATGAAATGGATGAGCCTGAAGACATTGTAAGAGAAATTGTTACACCAATTGATGGTGCAAAAGCAGGAGACAGAGTAAGATATATTCAATTCGCTGATTCCATGTACTTCGCTCCAGCTCAACCTTATGTAAGAGCTAGATCATACATGAACAGATACAGAGGAATTGATACCGGTACCTTATCCGGAAGACAAGTTATCGAAGTAAGGGAAAGAGATCTCGAAAAACTTTCAAAAGAGTTATTAGAAACAGAATTCTTTGACCCAGCAAGAACTGGAATCAGAGGTAAATCTGTACACGGTCACTCCTTAAGGTTAGATGAAGACGGTATTATGTTCGATATGTTAAGAAGACAACTTATGAACAAAGAAACCGGTCATGTAGAAATGGTAAAAGATCAAATTGGAATTCCTTTAGATGAACCTATTGACTTAGGTGAACCTTTAGATGAAGAAAAATTAAAAGATATTACCACAATTTACAGAGTAGATGGTGACGCATACAAAGATGACAAAGATGCTGTTGAAGTATTACATAAAATCCATGTCACCAGATCCCAAGGAGGATATTGCCCTGAATAGGGGAGGTTATTATTATGGCTGATAAAAAATTCATTGATGCATTAAATAAAAAATTCAAAGAATCCCCAGAGGAAAAAACTACCACTTTCTATGATTTAGGTGGTTGGAAACAATCTGAAAGGAAAACCGAATTCTACAATGCAGGTAAAGATATTGCAGATAAAAGAGGTATTCCTATGTACAACCCAGATGTTGGTAGTCCATTAGGACAAAGGACTTTAATGCCTTACCAATTATCTACTACTGATACTTATGTAGAAGGGGATGATTTACACTTCATCAACAACGCTGCTTTGCAACAAATGTGGGATGATATTAGAAGAACTGTTATTGTAGGATTAAACACTGCACATAACGTTCTTGAAAGAAGATTAGGTATGGAAGTAACTCCTGAAACTATTACTAATTACTTAGAAACTGTAAACCACTCTATGCCTGGTGCAGCAGTTGTACAAGAACATATGGTAGAAACCAATCCATACTTAGTAGCAGACAGTTATGTTAAAATCTTTACTGGTGACGATGAATTAGCTGATGAAATCGACAAATGTTATGTTTTAGACATTAACAAAGAATTCCCAGAAGCACAAGCAGAAGCTCTTAAAGCTGAAGTTGGCGATAAAATTTGGCAAGCTGTAAGGATTCCATCTTTAGTAGGAAGAGTTTGTGATGGGGGTACTACCTCTAGATGGTCTGCTATGCAAATTGGTATGTCTATGATTTCCGCATACAACCAATGTGCTGGTGAAGGTGCAACTGGAGATTTCGCATATGCATCCAAACACGCAGAAGTTATCCATATGGGTACTGCTTTACCTCAAAGAAGAGCAAGAGCAGAAAACGAACCTGGTGGAGTTCCATTTGGTTTCTTAGCTGATATTTGTCAATCATCAAGAGTAAATCCAGACGACCCTGTAAAAATAACCTTAGATGTAGTAGCTACTGGTGCTGGTTTATACGATCAAATTTGGTTAGGTTCTTACATGTCTGGTGGTGTAGGATTCACTCAATATGCTACTGCAGCATATACTGATAATGTTCTTGATGACTTCACTTACTATGGTAAAGATTATGTAGAAGACAAATTCGGTTTAACTGAAGCTCCTAACAACATGGAAACTGTTCTTGATGTTGGTTCTGAAGTTACTTTCTATGCATTAGAACAATTCGAAGAATTCCCTGCATTACTTGAAACTCAATTTGGTGGATCTCAAAGAGCTGCTGTTGTTGCAGCTGCTGCAGGTTGTTCCACTGCATTTGCTACTGGAAATGCTCAAACTGGTTTAAGTGCTTGGTACTTATCCCAATACTTACACAAAGAACAACATTCCAGATTAGGATTCTACGGTTACGATTTACAAGATCAATGTGGTGCTTCTAACGTATTCTCATTCAGAAACGATGAAGGTTTACCACTTGAAATGAGAGGTCCTAACTATCCTAACTACGCAATGAATGTAGGTCACCAAGGTGAATATACTGGTATTGCACAAGCTCCTCACGCTGCACGTGGAGATGCATTTGTATTTAACCCATTAATTAAAATTGCATTTGCAGATAAAAACTTAAGTTTCGACTTCACTCAACCTCGTGCTGAATATGCTAAAGGTGCTTTAAGAGAATTCCAACCTGATGGTGAAAGATCTTTAATTATTCCAGCTAAATAGGTGTATTAACACCTATTTTTTCTTTTTTTTTATATTTTTAATTAAACCAAAAAAATTTTGGAAAAGTTTTTATATAAAAGTTTAAATATTGATATATACATTAGTCTTTGACTGATGATTTTAGAGAAAAAATATTATGGAAATATTTCTTGTTTGATTTAACAAGTAAAATATAAATCTTTTATTTCACGTTTATTAAATTACTAATTTAATAAAAACTAAGGAGGAAAAAAATATGGACCCTATCACATTAGGTGTTGTCGCATTGATGGGTGTAGCTGCAACTATCGGTGGTGCTGCAGAAGATTTAGAATCTGATGTAGGATCACAAAGTAACCCTAACTCACAAGTTCAGTTAGCTCCTCAAATGGGACATTTACATAGACTTATTAATAAGGCAGCTTCCGGTGAGCCATGTTCATACGGTGTATGGTGTGGTATTTCCGCTACAGTTGCTTTTGTATGTATACAATTAGGAATCATACCTATTGTTTCAATCGCTATTGGATCTGTAATTTCTACTATTGTTCTTACTGCATATGCTGTTAGTGCATTTATGGGACGTATCGTTGGTCAATCAAAACAATTTAATCAACCTTTATTTATGGATGCATTGACAGAATGTCTTGGACCTTTAGCTGCTCATGGATTTATAGCTACTTTTTGTATTACAGGTATGGCTTATTTAATGACTATTCCACTCGGAACCGCTAATGTTCCATTACATACTTTCACATTACCACTTTTAGGTGTACTTTGGGGTATTACTATTGGAGCAATTGGTTCTGGAACTGGGGATGTTTACTATGGTACTGAAAGTTTGTATCAAAAATTCCCATTCGGTGAAGGTACTCCTGTAGCTATTCAAGGAGATATTGTTAATAAAAATGCTTTAGGAGCTAGAAACTCTATAGATGTTGTAGGTTTCTGTGCTAGATTCGGTGGACCTTTCACTGGATTCTGTTTTGGATTAGTTGTATTCTTAAGTTTCTGGATTGTTGTAGTATTTGGTGTAACCGGTGGTCAAATTGCTGGTATCATTATTATTCTTATTTTAACTGTATTAAACTACAAACTCGAAACTTTTGCTAGGAATACTTTTGGACCATATGAGGATGAATAAGGAGGTTATATCATGAGTATTATATTAATGATTATATTAATAATAATAGCTGGGGTAGCAATGGGTGCTGGAGTACACTTTATTCCTGTAGGAGGTGCTCCTGCTGCTATGGCTACTGCAACTGGAGTAGGTACTGGTACTGCTATGTTAGCTGCTGGTGCAGGTATGACCGGTCTTATTACTGCTGCTTCAATGGCAAATGAAAATCCTATATTGATTATTGTTGCAGGTGCTATTGGTGCAGCTATGATGATGGGTATTACAATGTTCGTTGCAAACCTTATTTATGTATATGGTACAGGTGTTATTCCTGTTTCTGCTAAAATTGAAAAAGACCCTATTACTGGATTACCTCAAGAAGCTTATAAAACTCCGGGTACTGAAGGTCACGGTGTACCTACTGTATCATTTGTCAGTGGACTTGTAGGTGGAGCTCTTGGTGGTTTAGGAGGAGGTTTATCATTTTACGCTATTTCTGATGTAGCTAATGTTACCTTCAAAAATGTTATGGCAAACCCAAGTCCAGAAACAATAATTATTATTGCTGCTGTTTGTTCAATTGGTTTGTTCTTTGTTAATTCAGTAGTTGCTTCTTATAATATTGGTGGTACCATTGAAGGTTTCCACGATCCTAAATTTAAAAGGATTCCAAAAGGTGCTCTTGCAAGTATTATTGCATCTTTAGTTATTGCAATTTTCATTGCATTTATTGTAGGAGGTATTTAAAATGGCTGACAGTTTTGTAACTAATGAAAATTCTATGTTAATTTTAGGTATTGTTGGCAGTTTAATATTAATTTGCTTATCTGGTGTTAGCTCTACATTTGGTCCTTTGTTTGCTGCTCTTGGTGCAGTATGTGCAATTTTATGGGGAGCAAATGCTATTAGTAGAGTAGCAAGTTATGGTTTAGGTACTGGTGTACCATCTATCGGATATATGTCTTTAGGTGGAGGTATCGTTTCTTCTTTATCTGGTTTAATTATTGCTGAAAGGTTTTTATCTAAATCATTAGGTGCTGTTACTGCAGAATATGTTGGACCTATTATCGCTCTTATTATTGGTTTATTAATTGGTTTAATTATTGCAGTTGTTGCTAAAAAGCTTATTGGAATGAAAATCCCTGTTATGATAAGATGTACTGCAGAACTCGGTGGAGCTGCTGCTTTATCTATTATTGGATTTTCTGTAGCTATTGCAGGTAGCCTTAATCTTACTGATATTTTAAACACTGTTGTTTTAACAGGTATGATAGGATTATTATTTATCTTAAATACTATGGCAATTCAACATCCTTATAATGCATGTTTAGGTCCTAATGAAGACCCTGTAAGGACATTTAAGTGTGCTTGTCACACCGCGTTTTTATCAATGACTGTTGTTGGTATTTGTGCAGTACTTAATTTAGGCTATGTTTCTTTACCTATCATTGTACTCGGATTAATTTGTTGGATTATATCTTTCAGAAGTTTCGTAAATGCTTCATACGAAGATGCTTCTGAAGTTAAATGGTCTGGATTATGGCCAGAAGTTGAGCAATAGGAGGAATAATTATGGCAGATATGTTACCATTTATTAATATTATACCTGAAATGAATCTCAACTTGGATCCTGTTTCCGGTATTTTAGGTGCTGGTGGATCTGATTTAGTTATTTTATCTATGGATGAAATTAACGCGGAAATTGATAAAATAGATGCTGCTGCAGAAGAATTAGTAAATTCATTAGACCCTAGTAGTTCACCAATTGGTGCTGCTCCTAATAGGGAAGGAACATATATTTCAGCAGGTCTCTTAACAAATTTTGTATATGGATTTTTAATTGCAGCTTTGATTATATTTGCAATTATCCCATTATTAATGAAAGTGGGGGTTTTATAGATGGCTGATAAAAAATCACCTGCTAGTGGATGGCCTATTGTCACTGGGGAATATGCAGTTGGTGACCCAGAAAGTCCTGTTGCTGTTGTCACTTTAGCATCTGAAATGTTTGATGAATGTGTAGATGCAGGAGCTGCTCTTGCAGGTCCATGTCACACTGAAAACCTTGGTGTTGAAAAAGTAGTAGGTAATATTATTTCAAACCCAAATATCAGATTCTTAATAATTTGTGGATCTGAAGTACAAGGACATATTACTGGTCAATGTTTCGAAGCATTACATGCTAATGGTTGTGATCCAGAGAAGAAAAAAGTTATAGGTGCTACTGGAGCTATTCCTTTCGTTGAAAATGTTCCAATGGAAGGGGTTGAAAGATTCCAACAACAATTAGAAATTGTTCCTATGATTGATAACGAAGACACTGGTTCAATAACTTCCAAAGTTAAAGAATGTGTTGAAAAAGATCCTGGTGCTTTTGAAGAAGAAGCTATGATTATTGAAGTTTCTGATGATGGTGATGATGAAGACAGTGGAGAAGAAGTTAGAGTAGTGTCACCTGAGACTGCTTTAATTGAAGCTAGAATGAGGAATATTCAAACAGAAATCAAAATGATTGGTGCAATTCAAAGGAATTCATCTGGAAATTACGCTGGTAAAGTACAAGGTATCATGGTAGGTATGGTATTTGGTATGATTATCTCTGGTTTAATCTTGATTATGTTCTTCAATATTGGAGGGTTAATATGAAAATTTCAAGTACTCCTAACATTAAAACTATAAAAAAGGCTTCTGAAGAAATTGATTATTCTTCAAGACTTATTGGAAGAGAAGGAAGAGCAATGGTTGCTTTATCTTTTACTAGAGTAAAAGGTATGGCTTGGGGAATTGTTGCAGCTTTTGTTTTATTAGTTCTTCTTCCATTTATCGTAAAACTTTGCGGAATATAGAGGTGTTAAAATGGCTGACGATAATACAGTACCTTCTGTAATGGTCAATACTGATGAGTATAATGCAGCAATGGAAAAATTAGACAAAATTGAAGAAAAAGTCGATTTTGCTTTTGGTGAATATACTCAACGTTTAGGCCAACAAACAGGTAGGGATATAGGTATATTATACGGTTTAATAATAGGTCTTGCAATGGTAATTGTCTTTATTTTTTTGTCAGGATCAATTTAAAGTGGAGGTTATATAATGTTTAGATTTGAAAAAGAACAAGTCGTTGTAGATGTTGCAGGAGTAAAAGTCGGTGGACAACCTGGTGAATATCCAACCGTACTCTGTGGAACAATCTTTTATGGTGGACACAAAATTATTAGTGATCCTAAAGCAGGTGTATTTGATAAAGACGCTGCTGAAGGATTAATCAAAGAAATGGAAGAAATGGCTGATGTTACCGGAAACCCATGTATTATTCAAACTTTCGGTCCTACCCCAGAATCCATGGTTAATTATTTAGAATTTGTAGGAGATATTTCAGACAAACCTTTCTTGATCGATTCAACTGGTGCTGATGCTAAAATTGCTGGTGTTAAATATTGTCAAGAAGCGGGTCTTTGTGATAGAGGTATTTACAACTCATTAAATATGTCTTGTGAACAAGAAGAATTAGATGCTTTAACTGAAACCGATATTGAAGCATCAATTATTTTAGGATTCAACCCTATGCAAGCTGGTGTTGAAGGTAAAATTGATATTTGGGAAACTGGTGGAAGTGTCATCGATAAAGGTGTACTTCAAATGGCTGAAGAATGTGGAGTATCCAAATACTTCATGGATGTAGCTGTTACTCCTATTGGACAAGGTGCAGGTCCTGCTGTAAGGACTACTTTTGCAGAAAAATCCAAATGGGGTTACCCTGTAGGTTCCGGTATCCATAACGTACCTTCCGCATGGGATTGGTTAAAAGGATGGAAAAAAGAAAAACCTGAATCTTGGCCTGTTTGTGATATAGGTTCAGATCTTATACAAGTTACAGTCGGTGGGGACTTCTGTTTATACGGTCCTATTGAAAACACTTCAAAAGTTTTCCCTGCTGTTGCAATGAACGATATGTTTATGGCTGAAGCAGCTGCTGATATTGGAACTGAATGTGTTGAAGATCACCCATATAACAAATTGTTATAGGCAAGTTTAGATTAGATGTTTATCATCTAATCATTTCTTATTTTTTTAGTTTCATTTCACTTATTTTAAAATGTTTTAAACCATATATCTTATATTATAAACTATTTTATTATTATCTAATATGAAAATATCATAAGTGGCTTTTTTTTAATGGACTTTTTTTTATAAACTACTATTTTACTTGATGTTCATTTTAGTATTATTAATCCTTATTTTTCTATAAAAAACAGTTTTTTTTAAAATTAATTTTTCAATTTTTAATTTTACTAAAATTATTTAAAAAAATTTATATTATTTCGATATTAAAAATAAAATTAATTAAATATTAAAATTTAGTAATAAATTTTTATTATAAATGTGGGGATATTTAAATGTCAATTTTTAGTAATTTATTTAAAAGAGGACCTAAACCTGTATTTGCTCATAGTCAGCCTAAAGATTTGGCTGCACTTAAAGCTAGTACTAATAGGCCACAAAGTGCGGCTTATCAAGTTAAGCAAGATGTATATTATGTCACTGCTTCTGTAGAATTGGGTAACACTACTACAAAATGTGTTTTAACTGCTACAAATCTAAATAACAGTGAATGTTACTTATTGGATAAAACTGTTAGGATGACAAGAGATATTAGGGCTCCTAAATCTGGAGAAGATGTTTTCGGTAAAACTGTTTGGGGTATAGAGTTGACTAAAGAGGCAGTTGCTGAAATGATTGGTGAAACTGTTTTAGAATCTCTTAAAAAAGCAGGTGTAGATAAAGATGAAGATCTTGATTTTGTTGTAAGAAGTACTGGTGTAACAGCTGGATTTGCAACTGCTGAAGAGGCAGGTCAATTAGTTATTGCTCTTGCAGATGGTTGTCTTGATATAGGCATTCCTCCTAAGAAAATGTCTCCTGCAATGAGTTCTAAACAACTTCCAGAAAGAATACAAAAATATACTTTACTTGATAATGTAATTTTTGACGGTGCAGTAGTAAGTGTAAAACCTCCTAAAGGTAAACAGCAAACTGCTAATGAGATGGAAGGGGAACTTGTAACTGCAGGTATTAAATTAGGTGCTAAATGGACTGATGTTGATTATAGAAATCCTTGTGTTTCTCTTGATTTTGGTTCAACTTTAGCGGGCCGTATTGTAAATGACGCTACTCCGTATGCTAATACTGTTGGTAACTTTTTAGGTCTTGCAGGGGTTGTATCTGATTCTCTTGCAAGGGGTACAGATAAAGTAGATCCTAATAATGGTGCAGCATTAGACTTATATAATCCTAAATTGGATAATAAAGGAGATAAAAAGAAAGCTCAAGCTAATGCAGACAAGGTACATAAAATTATTGATATTCGTAAAGTTCCAAATGATGTTGACAGGTTTGGAACTGTGCCAATTAATCCTCAAGCTGCAGAAGAAGCAGGCACACTTTTAATTGGTTGTGATGTTGGAGTAAATGGTGATAAATTGCCTGATTTAATGACTTTAGGTCATGAAATATATGAAAAGGATGGTCTTGAAACACTAGTTGCTACTATGGATTATGTTTCAGCTAATATTGTTTATAGGACATTGGATGTTGCTTTTGCTGAAAATGCAATTTCTGAAGGATCCGTATTAGGTATTACAGGAAGGGCAGGAATTACTGGCCGTAAGCCTGAATTAATTTTAGAATACTCTAAGGATAAATTTGAAAATACGGTATTTGTTGAAGATGGTTTGGCTCTAGGTTCAGCAATTATGGCTCGTTGTATGAATTCTATGGGAACTCCTAAAAATCCTATTGGAGGTCATCAAGGAGGTAAATGTATTTTAGGTAAAAGAATGAAGCTTCAAGGTAAAAATGCTTAATATTTTTATTTATTTTTAAATTTTCTTTTTTTAATTTATGTTTAAGATTATTAATTTTTTAAAGTTTTTAAATATTTTAATTTTATTTTTCCTAATTGTTTTTAGTGATTTTATGATTATTGCACTTATAATGGCTGGAGGATTATCTACTAGATTGAAATCAAATGTTGAGAAACCTCTTTTTGAATTTAATAAAAAACATTTAATAGATTATGTTTTAGATAATCTCAAACAATCTAAATTAATAGATGTTACTGTAGTTGCAGTAAGTCATAATACTCCAAATACTCAAGAGTATTTAAAAAGTAAAAAATTTCTTAAATTAGAATATAATATGGATTATGATTATAATTATTATATTGAAAGTCCTGGTGAAGGATATCTGGATGATTTGTCATTTTTATTGGATTTTTTTGAAAAAATTTCTTCAAATAATACAATCGTTGTTCTTAATGCAGATTTACCCTTTATTAACTCATTTATTATTGATGCTATTATAGAAGAATATTTTAAAATAAATAAGCCAGCATTATCCGTTCAAATACCTGTTGATGTTTATAAAAAGTATAATATTTCATTTTCTTATGAGTTTAATGGTTTTGTTCCAGCGGGATTTAATATTTTAAAATCAGTCAATAGAATTCAGGATCAATATGAGTTAAAAAGATTTGATATAGAATTTGCATTTAATTTAAATTCATTAGAGGATGTTGATTTGGCATATAAACTATTAGATATAAATAAATATTGATGATATTGTCTTTAATTTTATTATAATATTAATTTAATTTTTTTTATCTACATTTTAAATTTTGGAAATTTTTAGATTTTTTAATAATTTTAATTAAATATTATTTTATAAATCTTTAAAGAATATTCTATTAGTTTTTTTTAAAAAATTATTTTTAATTCTTATTTTTCCTATATTTTTAGGTTTAATTTAAATATTATAAGGTAAATATATTTTAGTGATATAGAAATTTTATCATGGTGGAATCATGGAAGGCAAAAAAAATGTTCAAAAAAGAGAAGAAAAATTATGGAGTGAAGTTAAGAATTATCAGGTAGCAACTAATAATGCTCGTATTCTTGGGGTTCTTGATGAACTTATTATTAATGATAAAACCGGTAAAATTGTAGATATTGCAATTAAAGTTGAAGATGGTCGTAATGTCCATATAAAAGGTGCAAAAAGGAAAGATGATTTATTACTTGTACCATTTTCTAAAGTTGAAAAAGTTGGAGAATTTATTATAGTTACAGAGTAAATTCTTTTATCTACTTTTTTTATCTATTTATATAACTTTATTTTTAACTTTATTTATAATCTTATTTTCTTTAGTACTAATTATAGATTTTTATCTTTTTTTTTAATTTTATCTTATTATTATGCTATTAGTATCAGTTTTTATCTAATTTTTTCTTATTATACCGTTTATATATTATTTTCATATTTATATCTTATTTTATTTAAGTTGAAAATTTATCTTAATTTTTATTAATATATTTTATGCTTATTTATTTTAGATTATTTCATTTATTTTTCTATTTACTTAGTTTTTAATTTTTAACTATGCTTTATTTATTTAACATATTTTTTGCTTTTTAGTAGTAATATTCATCATACTATTTTTTATAAAGTTTTTATATAACAATGTTTATAAGAATTAAATTCATAAAATATAATAAAAATATAATTTTTTTTTATGTGTAAATTTATAAAATTATGCTGTATTTTAACATTTATTAAATTTATTAAGTGGTTATTTTATTAAATTTTATGGTGATAGATTATGTTACTTGAAATAGAGAACTTGGCTGTTGAAGTTGAGGGTAAACAAGTTTTAAAAGACGTTAATCTTTCTATTGCAGAAGGAGAGACTCATGTACTTTTAGGCCCTAATGGTGCAGGTAAAAGTACATTATTTTTAACAATACTTGGTTTTCCAAAATACAATATTACTCAAGGCAGTATAAAATTTAAAGGAAAAGACATAACAAATTTACCTACCTCTGAAAGAGTTTCAATGGGTATGGGTGTAAGTTTCCAGAACCCTCCTGCAATAAGAGGTATAACTGTTAAAGATCTTTTAAAATATGAATCTGGTCAAAGTGAAGATGAAGATTTAAATCCTAGAATGAGGGAATTAGCTAATAAGCTTAAATTCAGCGAAGAATTTTTAAATAGGGATGTTAATTT
The DNA here is from genome assembly GCF_905235195.1 of uncultured Methanobrevibacter sp. Taxonomy (GTDB): domain Archaea; phylum Methanobacteriota; class Methanobacteria; order Methanobacteriales; family Methanobacteriaceae; genus Methanarmilla. The sequence goes on from NZ_CAJOKH010000002.1 coordinate 29,671, forward strand.
TGGTTTTTCTGGTGGTGAAGTTAAAAGGTCAGAGATTCTTCAACTTTTAGCGCAACAACCAGATTTTACTATGTTCGATGAACCGGATTCTGGTGTAGATATTGAAAATGTTGAACTTCTTGCTGAGGAGTTAAATGTTATTTTAGATAAACAAAAAAGAATCAAACAACGTAAACGTTCAGGTTTGTTAATTACTCATTTGGGATATATTTTAAATTTTGTTAAAGCTGATAAGGCTCATGTTTTAATGAATGGGGAAATTGTTTGTTCAGGTAATCCTGATGAGATTTTACTTGAAATTCGTAAAAATGGTTTTACAGGATGTGTTAATTGTGCGCAATGTTTATGAAGATGCTGAAAGAGCTAAGGATAAAAAAGCAGCATTAGGTACTGATATTACTATTGAAAATTTTTCATCTGAAGATATTAATGCTATTGATTTAATTGATGATTTAAGTGATTTGTCTAAAAAGGATCAAAACACTTTACTTTCTGTTGGGGTAGATTCAAATGAAAGTGATAGGGCAGGTTCTTTTCTTCAAATGGATCAAAGTAATATTTTCACATCAGAATTATCTGATAATATTGAACTTATGAATACAGGTGTAGCATTAGAGAAATATTCTTGGTTAGAGAATTATATATGGAATGCTGTAAAACCAGATGCTGACAAATATACTGCTGAGGCAGCAATTAAAGAAAAAGAAGATGGAACTTTTAGTGGCTATTTTGTTAGAAGTAAACCTGGAACAAAAGAATTTTTCCCAGTTCAGGCTTGTATGTTTATTGCAGATACTGATATTATGCAAACAGCACATAACATTATTATTGCTGAGGAAAATTCCGAATTACATCTAATTACTGGTTGTGCAACAGGTGATGATATATCTTCTGCACTTCATGTAGGAGTTAGTGAAATTTATCTTAAGCCAGGTTCTAAAATTACTTTTACTATGGTTCATAATTGGGCTGAACAAGTAGAGGTACGTCCAAGGACTGCTATTAAACAAGCAGAAAATTCTACTTATATTAACAATTATATTTTAACCAGTCCGGTTAATTCTATTCAGTCTTATCCTACAACATATTGTGAAGGAGCTAATTCAAAAGCACTTTTCCAGAGTATTATATCTGGTCAAAAAACTTCTAATATTGATATGGGTTCTCGTGCTGTTCTTTCAGGATACAATTGTTCTGCTGAGGCTATTTCTAGAGCTGTTGCAAATGATGCTGCTAAAATATATGCAAGAGGTCATATTATAGGAGATGAACCTGAAGTTAAAGGACATGTTGAATGTAATGGTTTAGTATTATCTGAAGAATCATCTATTTATGCAGTTCCTATTTTAGAAGCTAATTCTACTGGTTTAGAACTTTCACATGAAGCAGCTGTAGGTAAAATTGATGAAGATGAAATTCATTACCTTACTTCCCGTGGATTTACAGAAGATGAAGCGGCTTCTATGATTGTTAGAGGATTTTTAAATATGGATATTACAGGCCTTCCTCCTATACTTGCAGATTATACAAAAAATGTAATTGATATGAGTGTTAAAGGTATTTAATTACCTTTATATTCACTTTTTTTTATTTTAAATATATTTTTTATATTTATTCATTAACATTCTTATTTTTTTTTTAAAATTTATTGATATATTTGTTTTTAGCTTTTAGTTTTTTTTAGATTTTTTAGACATTTTATTGTTTTATTTTTTTATTATGCTTAACAAAATATTCTCCTTATTTTTTTTTAAAATATTCTTTATTTTTTTACTAGTGTTTAATATTTTTTAATTTATTGTAAGTTTAATTTGTATATTTAAACAATAATCAATATTCATAATTTTTTATTAAACTTAATTTACAATCTTTTTATTTATTTTTAATATTATTTTTTTCTTTATTTTTAATATAAGCTTTTCAGTATCTTTTAAAAATATTTTGGTTTACCTAAAAATCTTTTTATTATATTTAAAGATTTCGATTTTAATTTCCAAGTAACCTTTATATTTAATCTTGATGTAATATTTTATTAGTACATTAATGTAAAGCTGAGCTAGCTCATTGAGGTACAAAGAAAGTATTAATGAAATATATTTTTAAGTTTTTTTAAAAAATTTTTATTAATATGTTTCCATTAATTAAAACGTTTTAAAAAAAGAGAGACCAAATATCTCGTTAAAAACGTTTTAAGAGATAATTTGGCAAAAATTTAATAGTAGAGGAGGTTAAACTCTATGGCAGAAGAAGTAAAAATTGTAATGTTTTGTTGCAACTGGTGTTCCTATGGAGGAGCAGATACTGCTGGTACAGCTAGGATGCAATACCCACCTAACATAAGAGTTATTCGTGTAATGTGTTCTGGTAGGATTGACCCACAATTTGTATTAAAAGCATTCAGAGAAGGTGCTGACGGTGTAATTGTAGCAGGTTGCCACATGGGTGATTGTCACTATGATGCAGGAAACTATAAATTAGATAGAAGAATGAGAATAATCTACAACTTAATTGAAGAATTAGGTATTGGAAGAGAAAGATTATATCACGATTGGATTTCCGCATCTGAAGGTGAAAAATTCGCGAACACTGTAAGAATGATGGTTGCTAGAATTAAAGATTTAGGACCTTCACCTTTAAAAGAACAAATTGAGGCTTAAGCGGAGGAAATAAAATGGCAGATGAAAAAATTAAAATTGGAACCATGTGGTTAGGTGGATGTTCAGGTTGTCACTTAGCTATTGCAGATTTCCACGAATCATTAATTGATATTTTAGAATTAGCTGATTTCGAATTCAGTCCAGTTTTATGTGATACAAAATATGATGAAATTCCTGAATTAGATGTTTGTATCATTGAAGGTGGAATCAGAAATGATGAAAACAGAGAATTAGCTGAATTATTAAGAGAAAAATCTAAATTAGTAATTGCATTTGGTACTTGTGCTGTATATGGTGGTATTCCAGGTCTTGGAAACTTACACACTGTAGAAGAATTAACTACTGAAGCTTACAAAAACTCAGTTTCTACTCCAAATGAAGAAGGAATTATTCCTAATGAAGAAGTACCTCATTTAGAAAATAGGGTAAGATCATTACCACAAGCTATTGATGTAGATTTAATTATTCCAGGATGTCCTCCTAGATCTGATGTTGTAGCAGAAGCTATATTAACTTTATTAAATGGAGGAACAATTGAATTACCTACTACAAACTTATGTGAAGTTTGTCCTAGAGAAAAACCACCTGAAGGTTTAGCTATGGACTTTGTTAAAAGACAAATGGAACTTGGTAGGCCTGAAGATGATTTATGTTTAATTGCACAAGGTTTAGTATGTTTAGGACCTGCAACAGTATCCTTATGTGGTGCTGAATGTCCAGCTATTGCTGTCCCATGTAGGGGATGTTACGGACCTACTGCAAAAATCGTTGATGCTGGAGCAAAAATGATAAGTGCTATCGCTTCAGATTACCGTGTTGGTGATGATAAAACTGTAGACCCTGAAGAAGTTGCGGGCCAATTAGATGATTTAGTTGGTACTTTCTATAGTTACACTTTACCAGCTGCTTTAGTCCCAATGAAAATGCAAAAAGGAGGAAAATAAAATGGCAAAACTAACTATGGAACCTGTAACTCGTATTGAAGGACACGCAAAAATTACAGTTCTTTTAGATGATGCAGGAAATGTAGATGAAACTAGACTACATGTTATGGAATTTAGAGGATTTGAGAAATTTTTACAAGGTAGGCCAGCAGAAGAATTACCACGTTTAGTTCCTAGGATTTGTGGTATCTGTGATGTACAACACCATTTAGCAGCAGCTAAAGCTGTTGATCAAATTTATGGATTTGATGATGATGAAATCTTGCCTACTGCTTACAGGATGAGAGAAATTATGAATTGGGGTTCATACATGCACTCCCACGCACTTTCTTTCTATTTCCTTTCAGCTCCTGATTTAATCATTCCTAATGCAAATAGAAAAACTAGAAATGTTTTCCAAATTATTAAAGATCAACCAGAACTTGCTTTACAAGCAATAAATATGAGAAGAAACGGTTTAGAAATTGTAAGAGAAATAGGTGGTCGTCCTATTCACCCTACTTCCTCTACTCCTGGTGGAATCTCTACTGAGTTATCTGATGATAAACAAAAAGAATTATTAAAAAGAGCAAAAGAGAATGTTGAATTAGCACAAGCTACCTTAGATTTAGCTATTCCTATTTTCGAAGAAAATATTGAGTTAGTTAAAGATTTAGGTAATTTCGCTCCTACTCGTCACTGTGGTTTAGTTAAAGATGGTGTCTGGGATGTTTACAATGGTAATGTAAGAATTTGTGGTAAAGAAGGAGACATTGAATATGAATACAACAATTTAGAATATCAAGATATTGTTGCAGAACATGTAAAACCTTACTCCTGGTTAAAATTCCCTTACATTAAAGAATTAGGTTATCCTGAAGGTATTTACAGAGTTGCTCCTTTATCAAGGATAAATGTTTGTGACAGCATGCCTAAAGAAGCTCCTCTTGCTCAAGAAAGATTAAAAGAATTCCGTGACACTTTTGGATATGCTCAAGAAACTTTATTATTCCACTGGGCTAGACTTATCGAAATCTTAGCTTCCGCAGAATGTGCAGCTAATGGATTAGAAGAAGATTTATCTGGTAAAAAATTCCCTGATGAATTAGAATTAACTGCTGGAGAAGGTGCAGGTATTGTAGAAGCTCCTCGTGGTACTTTAATCCACCATTATGAAACTGATGATAAAGGTTTAGTTACTAAAGCAAATATTGTTGTTGCAACTATTCAAAACAACCCTGCTATGGAAATGGGTATTGATCAAGTAGCTAGAAACCACATTAAACCTGGTGTAGAAGTAGATGATTCTATTTTCAACTTAATGGAAATGGTTATCAGAGCATACGACCCATGTTTATCCTGTGCTACTCACAGTATGGATAGTCAAATGAGACTTTCAACTTTAGAAGTTATTGATAGTGACGGTAATTTAGTTAAAAAAATCTAGAGGTGTGAATATATGATAGTAGTCAATCAAGACGACTGCATCAAGTGTGGAGCTTGTGAAGGTACATGTCCTTCATCTGCCATTCAAGTAGGAGAAAAACAAATTATTTTCTGTGATACTTGTGGTGGAGAACCTAAATGTGCTGAAATTTGCCCTAATGGTGCACTAACAGTCGATGAAGTAGCTGTTGATGATGAAGGTAATACACAAGTCAGAATATCATATAATCCTGCTTTCTGTGATAAATGTGGTGGAGAACCTAAATGTATAGATGTATGTCCACCTCAAACTCTTGAATTAAAAGATGCTAAAAACATGCCTATTGATGGATTCTGTGTAATGTGTAAACAATGTGTAGAAATCTGTCCTATGGATGTTATTGGTATTCCAGATATAATTGAACCAACTGTTAGAGATATTGAGATTACTGGACCTATATTTATCCAAGATTGTGTTGGTTGTGGAACTTGTGTTAGTGAGTGTCCTGCTGAAGCAATCACCTTAGATAAAATTGGTGAATCAATTGCAATTGATGAAACCAAATGTATTAAATGTGGTGTTTGTTCTCAAACTTGTCCTTGGAATGCAGTCTTTATTTCAGAAAACAGATACCCTTCTAAACGTCCTAAAGAAATTAAATCCTTTACTCTTGATGAAGCTGCATGTATTGGATGTAATACTTGTGTTGAAGCATGTCCTGGAGATTTCATTGAAACAAAAGGAGCTACTTTGTCTGTAAAACTCCCTACAGTTTGTGCAGCATGTAGTTTATGTGAACAATTATGTCCTGTTGAAGCAATTGCTTTAGATGTAGAGTATGGTGAAGCTTCACCTGCTGATGCTTTAGGTATATCTAGAGATGTTGAAAAATGTGACTTTGTCGGTGCATGTGCAATCGCTTGTCCTACTGAGGCTATTCGTGTAGTAAGTAAAACTGGTATGAAATTACCAGAACAAGTTGAAAGTAGTGAAAAACCATCCTTTGCTATGTGTGCTAGATGTGGTGCATGTGCAGCAGCTTGTCCTAATGATGCTTTAATTTTAGATGAATTTGAAGTAACCATTGGTGATGAGACTGTAATGAGAAATAGGATTTCTGCTAATCCATCTAAATGTGATCAATGTGGAGATTGTATCTCAGCTTGTCCATATGGTATGTTGAAACTTAAAGAAGATGGTAACTTACCTGTTGTTGGTTTCTGTACCCTTTGTGGTCAATGTGTTGATTCATGTCCTAAAGATGGTTTATGTATGAAATAAACCCTCAATTAGATGGAATTTCCATCTAATTATTTTTTTTTTAACATTTTTTATACTATTTTTATTAATATATTACTTTGATATTTCTAATATTATATTTTAAATCTTTTAATCAATTAAAAAATAATTTTATTTTTAATTAGTATCATAAACTATATTATCTTCCATAACTATTTTTCCATTTACAATAGTCATTGTTGATTTACCTTTATAACTAGTTTTATCAAAGGGAGAATATTTTCCTTTGGTGTAAAATTCATCTACATTAAATTGGCCTTCTTTTTTAAGATCTATAACTGTTAAATCTCCATCATAACCTTTTTGAATTTTACCTTTTCCTTTTAAGTTAAATCTATTTGCTGCATTTTCAGATAATATTTTAGGAATAATTTTTAAATCTAATCTTTTATTATTTACTTCAGTTAACAGTAGACTCAATACATTTTCAATATTAGGCATACCTGAAGGGCACTGCCAAACAATATTATTTTTCTCCTCAAGACTATGTGGGGCATGATCAGTTCCAAGAATTGAACTTTCATTTACATTAGAAATACTTAAATTTTCACCCTCTAATCTGAGTGGAGGATTTGTTTTTACTATGTTTCCATATTCTTTAAATGCATTTGCATTAAGTAGTAAGTGATGTGGTGTAAATTCATAACTAATATCTACATTATCAATTTCATTTTTTATAATTTCTAAAGATTTTTTACTACTCAAATGACAGATATGGATTTTAAGATTATATTTTTTTGCTAAATCAATTACTTTGCTGACTGCTGTATCTTCTGCATTTGATGGTCTTGCATAAGCATAATCTATTGGTTCATCTGTTCCTTTTTCCTTCATCATTTCTGTTGAATCTTCTACAATCCTTTTATCTTCTCCATGAATTGTTACTATTGGATTATCAAGGTCTAATTTTGAAATATTTGAAAAAATCTCATTAAGTGAACTATCACTTTCTAAATCTGTAAATATTTTATAGGATATTGGATTTAATTTAGCAATTTCATTCATATTTTCAAATGTATTTGCTCCTGCATGAATTAATGTATTTATTACACTTTTCTTTCTAGTAATTTCTAATTTTTCTTTGTATGCTTTTAAAGTATTAGTTTTAGGAATTGTATTTGGCATATCAATAACTGTTGTAAAACCGCCATTTGCAGCAGCCATTGAACCTGTTTTCATATTCTCTTTATAGGTTAAACCAGGATCTCTAAAATGTACATGAGGATCTATTAAACCAGGAAGTACAATCTGCCCTTTAACATCAATTATATTGGATGATTTTTCTGTTAATTTAGAAATATCTGATATTTTACCATCTTCAATTGTAATGGTGTATTCTCCAGTTTTACCTATTAATTTACAGTTTTTAATTACCAAATTATTCATAAAAATTACCTTAAATTTTATTAAAATTAATATGATTTGATTGTTTTATTAGATTTAATCAATATTTTTAGTTTATTATCTTAATTTAATTATTAAGCTATTTAATAACTTTATCATTAAACCAATAATATTTATTTTGTATTTTTTTTTAATTAATTTTTTCTTAATTTTTATTTAAAATATCTTTAAAAATAAAGATCTTAGATTTATGTATTGAAAAATATCATAATATTTTAATAGAATATTATATAAACATTATTCCATAATATATTATTATGCTTTCAAATGATTATGTGAAAGATATAATTCGAAAGGATAGAAAAACATTTTTGAATGATTATGAAGCTTCACAATCAAATAATATGTCTGATAAAGTTGAGAATAATAATTCTAATTCAAATGTTCCTTTAATTGCAGATTTTACTGAATATAATCCTTTACATAATGGTCATTTTCATTGTATGAAAGTAGCTAAAGATAATGTCCCTAATGGTCTTTTTGTAGCTATTGTTCCAGGATTGTTTGAAAGAAGTGGTAGAGGACTGCCCTATATATTACATAGATATTCAAGAGCAGAAATTGCAGTAAATGTTGGTGCAGATATTGTTATTGAAGGTCCTCCTATGGGTATAATGGGTTCAGGCCAATATTCTTTAGCTTTGTGTAAGATTTTTCAAGCTTTAAATACAGATTTTATTCCAAGAGGATATAATCCCTTTGAAAGTTTTGATGATATATTAAATCGTATAAGATTAGGTCATGGAATTGCACCTAAACCTTATAAAATTGTTGATATGGATACTAATGAAATTATAATGAAAGATAAATTAGAAGAAGATAATTATGTAATAGTGTCTTTTTCAAAATCTTTAAAAAATTTAGGCTTTGATTTTAAAGACAAATTTATATTTGTTCGCAGAATCGAAGGTGTTAGTGGCAGTTTAATACGTAAAGCTGTAGAAGAAAATAACTTTTCCAATGTTCAAAATATGATGCCTGATGAAACTATTTCAATTTTTAAAAGAGAAGTGAAATTAAATCATGCTCCGTTACATATGATTCGGGATGAGGAAACTATTTTGGACAATGCAAATAATTTATCTTTTAATCATTTATCCTCTTTAAACTTATTTGATGATAAGTTAGCTTCAAAATTAATCGAAACTCGTGAGGTAAAACCTTTTGAGAATTTAGAAGAATTATCAAATTCTATTTCATATGGGTTCTCTTCAAATTATAAAAATCGGGTTTTAAGTATATTGGAGGCTAATATTAGTAAAGATATAATATTCAATTACATTGAAAAATATCCTTATACTATACGTGTCTTAGATTATAAAAATGAAGATGCATTAAATGAATTTAAAAATAGAATAACTAATAGGAGATTAGTATTATGACAATAAAAAATGGAGATTTTGTTAAAATTAATTTTACCGGTAAAATAGATGAAACTGGAGATGTTTTCGATACCACATATGAAGATGTGGCAAAAGAAGCAGGAATAATTGTTGAAAATAAAGATTATTCTCCAATACCAATAGTTGTTGGTGGAAATCATTTAGTACCTGCTATTGAAGAAGCAATTGTAGGATTAAAAGAAGGGGATCAAAAAGAAGTTAAAGTATCTCCTGAAAATGGTTTTGGAGAAAGAAATCCTAACTTAATCCAATTAGTTCCTATGAAAGAATTTAAAAAACAAGGCATTAAACCTGTTCCAGGTATGAGAATTACTTCAGAGGGTCAAAATGCTAAAGTTTTAACTGTAAGTGGTGGAAGAGTAAAACTTGATTTCAATCATGAATTAGCGGGTAAACACCTTACATATGATGTTAAAGTTGATGAGATTATTGATGATGATAATGAAAAAGTTAAAAGTATGATTCAATTACATTATGCATATCCAAATATGGATATTGACAAGACGGAAGTAAACTTTGATGGTAATACTGTAAATATTAAATTAGATGAAATTACACGTTTTGATCAAAAACCATATATGGATGTTACTCTTTCAAGATTCAGAATAGCAAAAGACATCTGGGAAAACATGGATGTTGAAAAAGTCCAATTTGTTGACACTTTTGAAAAGAAAAGTGTTGAACCGGAAGCAGATGAATTAGTAGAAGAGGATAAAGAAGAATAGATTTTTCTACTATCTTTTTTCTTTTATTTTTCTTATTTTTCTTATTTTTTTCAATTAGTTTTTTAGTCTTTATATTTTCATAAATTATTTTAAGCAGATTCAAAATTTCCTTAACATTATAATAACTTTTTTTTAAATTCAATTTTTTTCTAATTTTTTGTATTTTGTTTAAGAATTTTTTATTTTTTAAATTCTTTTTCCTGATAATAATTTGGGGCTGTAAAAAATTTAACTGATAAGCCTCCCAATCAACTTACAAATTTATACAATTATTTTAAATTACACTTGAAATAGTTCTGTAAGTCAACATAG
>NZ_CAJOKH010000003.1 GCF_905235195.1 uncultured Methanobrevibacter sp.
TGATAAAATAAACAAATTTATAAGAAAATGATTATTTATTAGATTTATTTAAATTCTAATAATTTTCTAATTCTAGAAAAATAGAAATAGATTATTTTAAAAATTTAATTTCATTTAGTTTACAACAATTTATAAAAAGGATAATAAATAAAAGTATAATAAATTGTATATTTATAAAAAATTGGTTAATATTATAATAATTCAATTATTTATGTTTAAAATAAATACTTATTAAAAAATAGGTGTCAAAATGAGTATAATAATTGCATATATTGGAAAAAAAGGCTGTGTAATGGCTAGTGACAAAAGAAGAATTGCATATTTTGGAAATAAAAATGAAAGAGAAGAATTAGAATCTAAATTATATTCTGGAAATATACGCAATGATGAAGAATTATATAAAGAAGCTGCAAAAAGAGACCTTACCTTAAAAATTACAGATGATACTCATAAAATTAAAAAAATCGGTACAGCAGTTATGGGAGAAGTTTCAACTAAAACCACAATGGAAGTTAAAAGAAAACGTATTTATGGAACTACTAATGGTTATCAAATAATTGAACTTGTAGGATCTACATTAAAAAGTAAAGACAAAGGTGCAAGTGGAATTATTATTTTTGGTAACAAAATTGCAAAATCTATAGCAAATCCTCTTGTTAAAGAAAGATGGAAATCTAATATTAGTCTTAAATATATGGGAGATATTTTTGAAGAGATTATTAAAGAAATTGCTGATAAAACACCTTCTGTTGGAAAAGAAGTTGATGTTCTAATTGGAAAAGATGACAGTTTAACACCAACAACAGCTCAAGAATATCTTGATAAAACAGAAGATAGGGACAAAAGACTTTTAGAAAAATATCGAAATCAATTAACAGAGGAACTTGATAAAGCTAATGAGAGTATGGAAATTACTTCAAAACTCATAAATGAAGGCAATATTGGTCGTATTTCAAATATCAATGGTAAAATTCTAAATGTTGTTCTGGAAAATAATGTAGAAGCTTATGATACAAACTGGAAATTATTATCTAAACCAAATGAAGAAGTGATAATGTTACTTAATAAAGATAATGATGGAAACATTATAGATGAAGATAATGTTTCAAACTTTGTAAGTATAGATGATAAAGTAATTATAAAGGATGGAAACTTATGTATTGAAAAAAATAATATTTCCCTTAATTGTAATATTGTTTTATGTAATACAAAATAATTAAAAAGCAGCTGAAATGCAAAATAATAAATTTATATTAATGAATTTTATACACTTTTAAAATTGAAAATTAAATGTGAGAGAAATGAAAATTACATTTTTAGGGACTGGAGGCGGAAGATTTGCCACGATTAGTCAAAAAAGGATGAGTGGCGGATTTAGAATAGATAATATTCATGGTTTTAACCTTCATGTAGATCCAGGTCCAGGTGCACTTATTAGAAGTCTCCAATACAAACTTAATCCAAGTCAAATTAATGGAATTTTTATTTCCCACTGCCACACAGACCATTATAATGATGCAGAAATATTAATTGAATCAATGACTAAAGGAATGATAAGAAATTATGGTCATATAATTGGAAGTAAAAGTGTTATGGAAGGAGTAGACCAATGGGGACCTAGTATTTCCAATTATCACAAAACTAATTCTAAAACTCACATAATAACGCCTGATGAGGAAATTGATTTTGATAAGTTTAAAATAAAAGGAACCCGAACAATTCATGGAGACCCTTGTGGAGTTGGTTTTCAAATTGATACTGGACATACAAAAATATCTTATACTTCAGACACCAAATATTTTGAAGAACTTAGCAGGTACCATAAAGATGCAGATATTTTAATTGGAAGTGTTTTACGCCCAGGAGATAAAGGACTTAAAGGACATATGTGTTGTCAGGATTTTGAAAATCTGATTAAAGAAATAAAACCTAAACTTGCAATTATGACCCATTTTGGTTATAAATTTCTAAAAGAAAATCCGATTAGAGCAGCAAAAAAAATTAAATGGGATACGGGAATTAGAACACTTGCTGCAACAGATGGAATGTGTATAAATATTGATTATAATGATCCTAGAAAATCATATGTTAAAACTTTAAAAGCTAGAGAAATTCCTGGAAAATTCAGCGATGAAATTTTTAAAATTTAATTTATTTAATAAAAGTTTTATAGAAAACCAATTAAATTCTTTCAACTTTTAAAAATCTATTTATTCAATTTTTTTCATTAAAATTTAAATAAAAAGGTTTTAAGTGAAAATAGTAAAAAGATACTAAATAGTAAAACAGTTTAAATACTAAAAAAAGAAAGCAATGAAATACAAAAAATAGTAAAACCATAAAAATACTAAAATTAGTAAAACAGTTAAAATACTAAAAAAATTGTAAAAATACAAAAATAATGAAAATCTAAAAAATATTAGAAAAAGTGAAAAATAATAAAATAAATTATAAATTAATTATAATTTAATTTTAATATCTAAAGCACTTGAACCTTTTTCATAAACAAATATAGGGTTTATATCTAATTCTGAAATTTCATCAAAGTCAAGTGTTAAACGTGCAACACGTTTAATTGTATCTTTAACTTCATCAATATCTCCAGGTGCTTCACCACGGAAACCTTCTAATAATTTATAAACTTTAGTGTTTTCCATTAATTGATCAATTTCATAACTAGTTAAACCATTAGCAATTTTGAATTCTGCATCTTCAATAAGATTTACATAAATTCCACCCATACCAAATGCAATCATAGGTCCAAACTGTTTATCACGGATCATTCCAACAAGTACTTCAATACCAGAATCCATCATTTTTTGTACTTCTACACCATCCGGAGTAATATCTGGATGAGCTGCTTTTGCATTTGCTATAATTTCATCAAATGCTGCTTTAGCTTCATTAACTGAATTGATACCTACTTTTACACCCCCAATATCAGATTTATGTAAAATTTTATCTGATGCAATTTTAAGTACAACAGGGAATTCCATATCTTCTGCAAGTTTTCCTGCTTCATCTGCAGTAGTTGCAAGTTTAATAGGTGCAGCTGAAATTCCATATGCTTCTGCTACTGCATAAGCTTCACTTCCAAGTAATGTATCTCTTCCATCAGCTTTAACTTTAGAGAAAATTTTACTTACAGCATCTTTATCAACATCAGTTAAATTATCTATAGGATAATCATATTCTAGATTTTGTAATTCAGCAAATTTAGTTAAATAACTTAAAGCTTCAATTGCATCTTCTGGGAAAACATAAGTTGGAATACCATTTTCCATTAAAACTTCATTTGCATAATCAAATGAAGGTCCACCCATGTTAACAACTAAAACAGGTTTATTTTTATAATGTTTATATTCTTTAACTAATGAATCTGCAATTTTATCAGGGTTTGCTTTTGCAGTAGGACAAACAATTATAATTAATGCATCCACATCATCTGATTTTAAAAGAATATCTAATGAATCTTGATACCTACTTACAGGTGCATCACCTAATACATCAATAGGGTTATTACTTGTACCTTCTTCAGGAATTACTGCATCTAATTTTTTGGTAGTTTCTTTGGATAATTTTGCTATATCAAGCCCATATTTTTCCATAGCATCTACAGAAATTACTCCTCCACCACCTGCATTAGTAATAACACCTACATTAGATCCTTTTGGAAGAGGACATTTGGAGAAAGCTAAACCTATTTTAAATAATTCATCCATTGTTTCTACACGGAAAATACCTGATTGTTCAAATGAAGTGGTAAATGCATTGTCACTTCCTGCAAGTGCACCTGTATGTGAAGATGCTGCTGCTGCTCCTGCAGCACTTGAACCAGATTTAAGAACTACAACTGGTTTCTTCTTAGATACTTCTCTAATAGTTCTAATAAAGTCTTTATCTTCAGATACACTTTCAAGATAAAGTAAAATAACTGCAGTATCCTTATCTTCAGCCAACTCATGAATAAGTTCTATTTCATTAATACCTGCTTTATTACCTAATGAAACACATTTACTAAATCCAATTCCTGAAATTTTACTCCAATCAATAATAGCTACCATCATTGCTCCACTTTGAGATATGAAAGCCATATTTCCCTTAGGAGTCATAGATTGGGAGAATGAACAGTTAATAGGAGTTTGAGAATCTGTAATACCTAAACTATTAGGCCCAATAAGATTCATATCATATTTATCTTTAATTTCAACAAGTTTTTTCTCTAACTCTATTCCTTCTCCACCAACTTCTTTAAATCCTGCAGTAATAACCACTATATTTTTAACACCTTTTTCACCACATTCTTCAAGTACTGCATTTACTCCCATAGAAGGAATACAAATGAGTGCTAAATCAGGTACTTCAGGCAAATCTATAACGTTTTTATAAGCTTTTAATCCTTGAACATCATCGTCTTTAGGATTAATAGGGAAAATAGATCCTTCGAAACCACATTTTACCATATTATCCACTACAATATATCCAATTTTACCTTCAGAATTTGATGCTCCAATAATAGCAACAGAATCTGGTTTAAACATTTTGTCAATATTTGTCATATATTTTGACTCCTTTAATAATCATTGATAAACTAATAATATTTAAAAATAAATAGAAAATATTTAATTTATTTAGATTAACTATGTCTATTTATAAAATTTATTTGAATATCGAATAATTTAATAAAAATTATATTAATCTCCTTAAAATATAAAAAGGAAGTTACAAATATAATTTTTTTAAAAATTTTTTGATTTATCTAATTTTTAATCATAAGTATTATAAATAATTTATTACGATAACTACTAAAAAATTATTTTCCATTAAAAATGCAAAGTGTATTATAATAAATATTGTTAATTTTTTTATTATAAGTAATTAATAAATATTGCTTTATTTTTTTAGTAAAATTAAGAGTTTATTAAAAATTAATAAAGAAAAAATAAAAATAATTTTAAAATTATATTAAAAATTTGAATAGGATTAAAGAAAATAATTGAAAATATGAATAAATAAAAATAAAAAAATTAGAAACTATTTAATCTTTAAGAATATTAAAATAAAATTAAAAAAAAGAGATTGTAAACTAAAATTTAATCACTGATTTCATAACCCAAATCGGTTAAACGAGTACGAATATCATCAGATAATTCATATTGTTTTTCTAATCTAAGTTTAGCCCTAATATCAGTAATTAAATCCAATAATTCTTCTTCATTATCTCTTGATGATTCATCATCAATGAATATGATTCCTAAAATATCATTTACAGCAAGTAAAAATCCTTTAATAGCCAAAATATCTTTTATATTCAAATCATTTAATTCTTTTTTAGAATTATTTATTAATTCAAATATTGAGGATATAGCTTTAGGAGTATTAAAATCATCATCCATTGCATTGAAAAATGAAACAATTGTTCCTTTTAAAACATCATATGAAGTTGATTCTATAAGATCTATTTGATTTTCTATTTCATCTTCATCATCAAAATGATCATTTAATAATGCATCAATATCTGCAATGTAAGATTTGATTTTATTTAAGCTTTTACCTGCTTGATGAAGACTATCTTTTGAAAAATCAATTGGACTTCTGTAATGAGTTGAAAGTACAAAGAATCTGAATGTTTCAGGAGAAACCTCTTTAAGCAATTCTCTAATTGTAATGAAATTTCCAAGAGATTTTGACATTTTTTCCCCGTTAACATTTAAAAATCCAGTATGGAACCAATAATTCACCATAGGTTTTTTATCAGATAATGCTTCCATTTGAGCAATTTCTGCATCATGATGAGGAAATATTAAATCTAGACCTCCTCCATGAATATCATATTGTTCTCCAAAGTATTCTTCAGTAATAGCTGTATCTTCAATATGCCATCCAGGTCTACCTTTACCCCATGGAGAATTCCAAACAGGTTCACCATAATATTCAGTTGATGTTCTAACTTTCCATAATGCAAAGTCTTTTTCATCTTTTTTAGTTGAATCTGCCTGAAGTCTATGACCTTCAAGTTCATCAATTTTTCTATTTGATAATTTTGCAAATTCTTCAAACTTATTAACTTCAAAATACACACCATTTTCAGTTACATAAGCATATCCTTTGTCAATTAATCTTTGAATTTGTGAGATAATTTCATCCATATGATCTGTTGCTCTCATAAAAAGATTAACACTTTTAATATTTAAGGATTCCATATCTTCTTTGTATCTACGTTCATATTTTCTTGCTAAATCAGAACATAAATCACTTAAATCATCACTCGCTTTAGCAAGATCTTTTGCACGGTTAATAATCTTATCATCAATATCTGTAATGTTTTGCATATATAATACATAATATCCTTTATATTCTAAATATCTTTTTATCATATCAAATGAAACATAGGTTCTACCATGACCTATATGAGCATCATTATAAACAGTAGGTCCACAAACAAAGAATTTTATTCTGTTTTTATTCCTTGATTTAAAATATTCCTTTCTACGACTAAGTGTAGAATATACTTTTAATGTAGCACCATTGTTTTTAATTTTAGTATTCATTTTATCTCCACTCTTCTTTAAAGACAAATAATTTTTTAAAATAATTAAAATTAAAATTAAAATATATAAATTTAAAACAATCCTTTAAGTTTTTAAAAAATATAAAAACTATATTTTCTTATTTTATTTATTTAATAAATATATACTAATCTTTTAAAATAATAACATATAAAATTTTGTAAATATTTAAAAATTTAATTAAAATATTATTTAAAAATAAAACAAGAAAAAAATAAATATTTTATTAAAAGTGTATAACTAGAAAAAAACAGAATAAATATTAAAAAAGGCAAGATAGGGATTTGAACCCCAGTATCATGGTCTGCAGCCACGCACCTAAGCCTCTCGGTCACCTTGCCATAAATAATTTGATAAAAATACTTTATTAAAAACAGTATATAAACATATGTATTTTTTATAATATATAAAGTTTTTTAAAACATCTATTTTTATAAAAATTTAAAGAATTATAAACATTTGAAAAAATTAATTGAAAAAATTAATGATGGGCCTTGGAACCTAAACAGGCATGACATTCTAAAGGCATATTACCTTTTTCATGATGTAATTGACACATTACATCTTCTGCCTTGATTTGTTTACATATACTACAGGTACGTGGAATAATATCAAGTTTAGTAGCTTTTTTATTATATAAATCAAATGCAAATTCTTTTACTAAATCCTTAATATTATCTGAAAGAATTAGTTCACTACCTCTTTTATCTGTAATATATTGACTTACAGCAGGTTGAGTAATATCCATTAATTCAGAAATATCTTTTTGTTTCATTCCTAGGTCTAAAAGTTGTTTAGCCAATTCTGATCTAATTGCAGGAATAACATACCAAACTACCATTTCACAAGGAGGTTTCATAATATCACCATTAATTCATATATATGAATTTAATAAATCAATTAAAAATAAATTCTATATAAGTAAACTTGAGTATATTATAACTTTAATAATATATAAAACTATTGTTATATTTATTATAACATCTTTGTAAATGAATAATTTTTAAAAAATTCAATAAATTAAAATTATAAAGCCTAATTAGAAAAAAATTCAATGGATAATAAAAAATACATAAAAAATATTTATTCAATAAAAAAATAAGGAATAAATATTAATTTATATTTTAAAAAAAATTTAGAAATTGAAAATTATGAAAAATACTAATTATATTAATCTTTAAAAATCATATCATTTTCAAATTCCTTACAATCATTATACTTAAAATCCGGATCATCAATACCATGGAATTTTTTAAGTGTCTGAATTTCCTCTTCAATCTTATCTTGACGTTGAAGTAAATGTTTTAAAGATTCTTTAACAGGATCAGGAAGTTTACTATGTTCAAGGTTTAAAGGAGAAATAGTATCTTCACTTCTAACAATACGCCCAGGAACCCCTACACAAGTAGAGTTTGGTGGAACATTTTTTAAAACAACTGAACCTGCACCTATTTTAGAATGTGCACCAATAGTTACATTACCCAGTACCTTTGCACCTGCACCAACTACCACATCATTTTCAATAGTAGGATGTCTTTTTTTCTTTTCAAGTGAAGTACCTCCTAAAACTGCTCCTTGGTATAATAATACATCATCACCAACAATTGCAGTTTCACCTATAACTATGCCCATACCATGGTCTATAAAGATTCTTCGACCAATTTGTGCTCCAGGATGTATTTCAATACCAGTTAGAAATCTAGCAATTGTTGAAAAGAATCTTGCTAAGAATTTAGCACCTTTATTCCATAACCAATGATTAATAAGATGAAACCAAATAGCCCAAATCCCTGGATAACAAAATAAGACTTCTACACTACTACGGCTAGCAGGGTCTCCTGCTTTAGCAGATTTGATATCTTCCTTCATTCGCTTAAACATCTTAATCACCGATTATTAAATAATTAAAAAAATAAGATTAACAGTAAAATTTAAATATACATATAATTTTAAAATTAAAATATATAAATATTATTCTTAATTTTTAAATAGAAATTATTTAGTAAATAATAAAAATTTACATGTATAGGTTTATTTTAATGGAATAATTAAAAATTATAATGATTTTTTTATAAAATAGAAATTTTAAACCTTGTTCTAATTTTGAAAAAAATTTTAAAAATATGAAAAATTTAAAAAAAATTAAAAAGAGAGATTAAAAATTAAACGAAATAAAAAATTGTTTTTATATGAAAAATTAAAAAAACTATATTATGTTATTCCATTGGGAAAACTTCAGGACCATGTTCAGTATATAAGTCATTGAATATCCAATCAACAGACAAGTATCTCTCACCAGTATCAGGTAAAATAGCAACGATAGTTTTACCTTTATTTTCTTCTAATTTAGCTAAGTGTAATGCTGCAAATGTTGCTGCACCTGAAGAGATACCTGCAAGAATACCTTCTTTTTTAGCGAGATTAAGTAAGGTTGATGCTGCATCTTCATCTTTTACAGGGAATATTTCATCAACTGCATCACCATGATATGTTTCAGGTATAAATCCAGCACCAATTCCCTGGATTTTATGAGGACCCGGAGTGCCTTTTCCTAAAACCTGTGAAGTATCAGGTTCAACTGCAACTGCTTTTAAATTAGGATTAACTTCTTTAATACCTTCTGAAATACCAGTAATAGTTCCACCAGTACCTACACCCGCTACAACAATATCCACTTTACCATCAGTATCTCTTAATATTTCCTGTGCAGTGGTTTTTTTATGGAATTTAGGATTAGCTTGATTTACAAATTGTCCCGGATTAATTGAATTTGGAATTTCCTCCAGTAATTCATTTGCTTTTTTAATAGCTCCACCCATACCCTCACTACCAGGAGTTAAAACGATTTTTGCACCGAATATAGCTAGTAATTTTCTCCTTTCTAATGACATTGTATCAGGCATAGTGAAAATTACTTTATAACCTCTTTGTGCAGCAACAAAACCAAGTCCAATACCCATATTTCCACTTGTAGCTTCAATAATTGTTGAATCTTCATTTAATAGTCCTCTTTCTTCCAAGTCTTCAATTAATGCAAGACCCACTCTATCTTTTACACTACTTATAGGATTAAAAGATTCAAGTTTTACAAGAACATCTGCATCTAAATCTCCTGCCAAATTATTTAATCTTACAAGAGGAGTGTTACCTACTGTTTCTGTTATATTTTCTGCAATACCTCTAGTTATCTCTGGAAGGTTAACCATATTATCACCTAATGATTCTTTTATTATACTCGTTGTTTTTTTATAAAAATAATTCTAAATGTAAAAAATATTTCCTTAATTTCTATTTATTATTTAATTAAATTTTTTTATAAATTATTTATTCAATATTTTTTACAATTTCAAATTTTAATAATATAAAAATTTCAATTAAATCAAATTAAATTTAAAGCATTAATTAAATTATTTAGTAAAAAAACCCATAAATATATTATAGGTTTTAAAACAATTAATTCAAATAATGCTTTAAATATTTTTACAATTTATTTATCCAAAAATTCACTATTAAAATTTTCGTTATATAATTAATATTTAAATATAACAATTGTTATAAAATCTCTAAAACTTATATTAGCTTATGAAAAATATTAAATAAAAAATTATATAACTATTGTTATATTAGTTTTCCTTCCTTATAAACTTTTTGATAAAAATTTTAAAAAATTCTAAAAAAAGTATAATGAAAAATAAGAATAATAAAAAATAAATTAATCTTTATTTTTTTCATCACTTAAGGGATCATAATCACAATAGTCTGAAATTGGACAAACTTCACATTGGGGTGAAATAGGCCTACAAATTGTTTGACCAAATTGAACCATTAAATCATTTAATTCTATCCACAAATCTTTAGGAACAAATTCCATAAGAGCCATTTCAGTAGCTTCAGGTTTATTTGTAGAAACAAGACCCCATCTATTGGAAATCCTATGAACATGAGTATCAACAGGAATAGCTGGCTCATTAAATGCAAAAACTAAAACACAATTAGCAGTTTTTCTACCAACACCTGGAAGTTCAACTAATTCTTCAATATTATTTGGAACAATTCCGCCATATTGGTCTATTAATAATTTTGAAACTTCCTTAATACGGCTTGCTTTAACCCTATAAAAACCTGCAGGCTTGATAAGCTTTTCAACATCTTCTATCGGTGCATCACAAACTGCATAAATATCAGGATAAACATTAAATAAATTATCAGTAGCTTGGTCTGTATTCTCATCTCTAGTTCTTTGAGATAAAATAGTTCTAATTAAAACTTCATAAGGATCTCTTTCACGTAAAACCCGTATAGTATAATTTCTCTTTAATATTTCCATGATTTTTTCTATTTTTATAACCCTATCATCACACATAAAATTCCTCTAATATTCTAATAAACTTAATACTTAATAAAGATATGATAAATAATATATATGCTAATAAGCTTAATTATGTTTAATAGACTTATTAACTAATAATTCTAATTATACTCTAAGCTAATTTATAATTATTTATATTAACATAACTTATTAATTAATCATAACTTAAGTCTAAATCAACACCGATTTGAGACATTAATTCTATAAAGTTAGGAAAAGAGACATTAAATACATCCCCATCTTCAACAGTAATATTATAACCTTTAAGATTAAGTAAACTAAATGCCATAGCCAATCTATGGTCTTTATGTGAAGAAACTAAAAAATTCTCCTTAGTATCTAATGTTTTTCCATAAATAATTATCTCATCTTCAAACTCCTCAAGTTTACATCCACATTTTCTAAGTTCTTCACATGTAGTTGCAATTCTATCTGTTTCTTTAAATCTTGTATGTCCTATACCAGTTATTTTAGTTGTACCTTCTGCAAGTGAAGCTAAAATAGCTACAGTAATCAATAAATCAGGAGCATCTGATAAATCTACTTCAGGAATTGCTTTTAAATTACCATCAGATTTAATAATAATATAAGTATCTTCACGGATAATCGTTGGACCCATTTTTTCAATAATATCCAATATTATTTTATCTCCTTGTTTAGAATCTTTAAATAAATTTAATATTCTAAGTTCCCCCCCAAAAATTCCACAAGCAGCAAGTAAATAAGAACTAGAAGAATAATCACCCTCAACAATATATTCACAAGCAGTATATTCTTGAGGTGAAATATTAAAGCTAGTAATATTATTTTCTAAATTAATGTCTTTAACATTTACAGAAAATTTTTCCATAACATCGATCGTCATATCAACATAAGGCCTAGATACAAATTCAGGTAAAACTTCAAGTTTTACACCTTCTTTAGTAAGTGGTGCTGAAATTAAAATAGAGGATATAAATTGTGATGAAACATTTCCAGAAATTTGTGATTGTCCTCCAATAAAACCAGGATAAACTGTAATAGGTGCATTGCCCCCTGTTGATTCTATTTTAACGCCAAGTTGACTTAATGCATCTAAAAGATCATCCATTGGTCTTGTTTGAAGTGATGCATCACCAGTGAAAATTACTTTTTTATCTCCTAATGCTGCAATAGAGGTTAAAAGTCTTAAAGAAGTCCCGGAGTTTGCTAAATTAATTACTGGTTCTCTTTTAACACCTGAAATTAAAGGTTCAAAATTAGGTTTGACTTTACCTGCAAGTCCTTCAATTTCAAGATAATCTCCAAAATTAGTAATATTTGCTCCTAAATCATTACATGCAGATAAAGTAGCTAGTGTATCTTCTGACAATAATGGATTAAAAATTAAACTTCTACCTTTTGCAAGTGAAGCTAAAATAATTGCTCTGTGAGTATAACTTTTAGAAGAAGGTGCTTTAACTTCACCACCTAATTCTAAACAACCCTTAAATTTTAATTTCATAATAATCATTTCATAATAGTTTTAATAAATATAATAATTAACGAATTACTTCTAAAATAATATCTAATTTTTCAGATTGGAAAATATCAACTTTTTCTCCAGTTGAGCCAAGAACTTCAGTTTTAAGATTTAAATAATCAGGACCTACTTCCAACTCATCAATGGTTAGTTTACCTGATTGGTCAAGTTCTTTTGCAATTTCCTCTGGAGAGTGAGATTTAATATATCCAATAACCTTACCAGCATCTTTTCTAAATTCTGGGCCAATTTTACTCATATCTGGTTCGACTTCAATTACCTTTTCATGAACATCAGGTTTACCAGTTTGAATGTTAAGCTCTGTGATTTTTAAGGTTCCTTTAATATCCTCGGAGTATAAATTAAAAATGTCCTTCAAATCTTCATTGGTATAAACATTTACCACATTAATAGGAACATTTAAGGGTATTTTATTTGAAGATTTGAATCTTCTAACCTCATCAATTAATTCAATAGATAAATCACCATTAACCCTTAAGAAATCATCATCAAATGTTTCTATTATATCCGGCCATTGTTGAATATGTATACTTTCGCTACTGAAGTGTTGATATACTTCTTCTGTAAAGAAAGGAGTAATTGGAGAAAGTAGTTTCAAAGTGTTTTCAACAATGAATTTTAAGGTGAATTTTCCAGCAATTCTTGACTCCTCACTTACATCATCACCATATAACCTATATTTTACAGCTTCAATATATTCATCACAGAAATCATGCCATACAAATTGTTCAATACTGGTTATAGTCTTTGCATATTCAAAATCACTGAAAGCTTGATCTGTAATTCTATTTAATAAATTAAATTTAGCTATAATCCATTTATCCATAGGGTTTAAATATTTTTCAATTTTACATGAATTTGATAAGTCATCACTAGAGAATATGTGCATACTAATAAATCTAAATGCATTCCAGAATTTTCTAAGGAATTTATATCCATGTTTAATATCCTTCCATGCAAATGCAACATCAGAGCCTGGAAGACTGTTTGCAGCCCATGCCCTTAAAGGGTCAGCACCATATTCATCTATAACCTCTTCAGGCCCAATAACATTTCCCCGGGATTTACTCATTTTATATCCATCTTCACCAAATACCATACCATTAATAATAATATCATTCCATGGTTTTTCACCAGTTAATGCTAAACATCTAAGCATTGTATAAAATGTCCATGTACGAATAATATCATGTCCTTGAGGACGAATGGTAGAAGGGAAATCCTTTACATAAGAAGGATCTGGCCAATTAGCAACAGAAAGTGGAGAAATTGAACTGTCCATCCAAGTATCTAAAACATCAGTCTCAGCAATGAATTCTTGACAGCCACATTCACATGGTTGTTTTGGCATATCTTCAGTTGGATCTATTGGTAAATCTTCTTCATTTGGTAATATTACTTTACCACATTCTTTACAATACCATACAGGTATTGGAGTTGCAAATAACCTTTGCCTAGAAATACACCAATCCCATTCCATAGAATCTGCCCAATTTAAAAGTCTTGATTCCATATGGTCTGGTATCCATCTAATCTCACTAGAAGATTTTTTGACATCATCTATTAATTTTCTAACTGCAATAAACCATTGTTTTTTAACTAAAATTTCAATTGGTGTTTTACATCTCCAACATTGACCTACATTTTGATCAAGATCTTCTTGTTTAATAAGATATCCTTCTTCTTTTAAATCATTAATAGATGCTATTTTAGCATCTTTTAAGCTCATACCTTCAAACCTACCTGCAGCAGATGTCATAATTCCTTGTTCTGTAATAGCTTCAATAATATCCAAATCATATTTATTTACCCATGATACATCAGTTTTATCCCCAAAGGTACAAATCATTACAGCCCCAGTACCAAATTCTGGATCTACTTCTTCATCAGCGATAATTTTAACTTTTTGTGAAGTTAAAGGTACTTCTACATAATTTCCTAAAAGATGATTATATCTTTCATCTTCTGGATGAATAACAACTGCAACACATGCTGACATAAGTTCCGGTCTTGAAGTTGCAATTAAAATCCCCTTCTCTTTAGGATCAACCTTGTTTGAATCAGATTTAATATAAGAGTTATCTTCAGGAATATTACTAACATCAGACAAATCTGCAGGTGGGAAATTAACATAATTTAATTGAGATTTATTATCAGAATATTCGACTTCTGCAAATGCAATAGCTGTCTCACATCTAGGACACCAATATACAGGGTGGATACCTCTATAAATTAAGCCCTGATCATACATCTTTAAAAAAGACAATTGAGTTCTTTTTCTATATTCTGGAGTCATTGTAATAAATTCCCGACTCCAATCCTGTGAAAATCCCACTGATTGCATCTGACGACGCATAAGCGCAATATTTTCTGTGGTTAATTCTACACACATTTTTCTAAATTCTGATCTTGAAACATCATTTTTCTTAATATTATGAGTTTCTTCAACTTTCACTTCAGTAGGAAGACCATGACAATCCCAACCTTGAGGGAATAATACATCATAACCTTTTAAACGCCTATATCTTGCATCCATATCCATGTAAACCCAATTTAATACATGGCCCAAATGTAATTTTCCAGTTGGATAAGGTGGTGGAGTATCAATAATATATCTTGGTCTTGTTCCATCACCAAGATATTTAAAAATTTCATCATCTTGCCATTTTTCTTGCCATATTTTTTCCTTATTATGGTCATAATCCTTTTCTATATTTTTAGCAGACATAATTTCCCTATAAAAAAGTTTTTAAAGTATTAATAAAAAATTATAAGCTTTTAAATAATATTTATAAAAAATTAAAATAAATCTTTACAACACTATTTAATATAAATTTAATAATAAATAAATATTTATTAATATAATTAATAAAATAAATAGATAATGATATTCTATTAAATATTAAAATTAATATTATCTTGAAAACAATTGAAATTTAAATAAAAATTATTAAAATTAAAAGTATGTAAATGAAATTAAGTTAAAATATTTTTTAAAATCTTGTGGAGAAATAAAAATGGAACATTTATGGTTTTATATTGCGATTGCATTAGCTGTAAGTGATTTAATACATGGCCGATTAGTTTGGGATGTATTTAGTAATTTCTATATCGTATTTGGAGGTATGCTAAATACTACAACAAAAGACAATAAGTTGGCATGGTTATTTCATGAACTTTTAGAAGCACTATTCCATTTTATTCTAATTTCAATTATTTTCTTAAATATTGAAATAGGAGTAATAGCTGCATTAATACATTTATCTATCGATATATGCCATACATTATTTATACAAGATATGTCTGCAATACAACATAGAACATTACATTTTATTATTGAATCGGCAATATTTATTATAATATTCGGATTTTAAAAAATCAAAAAATTAGTTACTAAAACAAATAGCTACTAAAAATTATTATATCATTTATAAAAAAAATAATTAAGGGAGAACAACTCATGCCGGTAATTACATTTGAATATGATGATTTAAAAGATTTAGGAATAAATATTGAAAAAGAAAAGCTTATTAATACATTACCCATGATTGGGAGTGACATAGAGGATTATAATGATAAAGAAATAAAAGTAGAGTTCTTCCCAAACCGTCCAGATAATTTATCTGTTGAAGGGGTTGCAAGATCCCTTAAAGGATTTTTATCACAGGAAACAGGCCTTCCCCAATACAATGTAGAATCTTCAGGTGAAAAGGTTTACATTTCAAAAGAAGTGGAAAAAATTAGGCCATATATTGCTTTTGCAAAAATCGAAAATGTAGATTTTAGTGGAAATAAGATCAAATATATTATGGATTTTCAAGAAAATCTTCATTGGGTAATTGGAAGAGACCGAAAAAAAGTAGCTATAGGCGTACATAATGCAGATGTGATAAGTGGAGATTATAAATATATAGCGACCGAAAAAGATGAAAACCCCTTTATCCCTCTTGAAATGGATAGAAAACTTAAACCTGGCGAAATATTTACAGAACATGAAACAGGAAAAAAATATGCACATCTTCTTGAAGACTTTGACAAATACCCCTTAATTTTAGATAGTGAAGATAGAATCTTATCAATGCCCCCAATTATTAATGGAGAATTAACCAAACTTACTGAAGATACTCACACCATTATTGTTGATGTGACAGGTACTGATAAAAAAGCTGTAGAAGACAGTTTAAACATTTTAGTATCATCATTTGCAGAAGTTGGTGGACAAATTAAAAGTATGGAAATGGTTTATGAAGATCAAAGCTTTACAACCCCTAATTTAAGTCCAAAAGAAAAATTAGTAAATGTTGATTTATGTAATGAACTTATTGGTGGAACTTCACTTAATAGTGAAGATGTTAAATTATTACTTGAAAAAGCAAGATTTGATGCTGAAATCATAAGTCCTAATGAGTTAAAAGTTAAAATTCCTCCATTTAGATGTGATATTTTACACGAAGTAGACATTGTTGAAAATGTTGCAATACAATACTGTATTAATAAAATTCCAAGTAAACTTCCAGAAATCAGTACTGTTGCATACGAACATGACTGGTTTAAAGGAGAAAAAACCATTCGTGAACTTATGGTAGGTTTAGGATTTAATGAAGTAATGAGTTTAATGTTAACTTCAGAAGAATCACATTATAAAAAGATGTTACAGAAAGAAACAGAACATGTTCAAGTATCAAAACCTATTAGTGTTGAAGGAACTATGATTAGAACCAGTTTACTAAATAATTTACTAGAATTTTTAGATGATAATAAAGCAGAAGATTTGCCTCAAAAAATATTTGAAATTGGTGATGTTCTATACATAGATGAAAGTACTCAATTTAATGTAAGGACTGGTAAAAAACTTGCAGGAGCAGTATGTCATTCAAATGCAAACTTTACTGAAATGAAATCTATTGTATCTAATGTACTCTCTAATTTAGGTTATACTATGGAAGTTTTTGATTCTGACAATCCTAGTTTTATTCAAGGTAGAGTTGCAAACATTAAAGGAAATTCTAAAAATGGAAATATTGAAGGATTCTTTGGTGAAGTTTCACCAGAAGTAATTACTAATTTTGATATAGAATATCCTATTATAATGTTTGAAATTGAATTTTTAAGAGATTAAGTCTCTTAAAAACTTTTTTTATTTGTTGACTATTGGTTTTATTCCGTTTTTATAATTTCTGTAAAATCTAGAAAATTAATAGTTTTGTTAAATACTAGATGAATGAGGGCAATCTATTATCAATGCGTATAATTCTAAACTAATTAGTTGTAACTATTTCTGAGCTTAGAAAAGAATATACATTTAATGTGTTGGATTTAAATAAGTAATCCTTGGTTACTTAAATAATTTAATGTGAAATTAATGATTGTTCGTAAATTAAACTTTTTAATGCCTCCAGATGGTTATAAAAAAGTTGAAGCAAATATAATAGAAGAAGATAAAGTATGTGCTATTTATATAAAAAATAAGGGATATTGTTTTTATATAAACGACGAAGAAGATGATATGTTTTTAATCAATACTAATTTGGCTCCTGATGAATTTAAATTAGATCAAAATGCCCAAGAAAAAGAAGATTTTATAAACCTTGTCAAAATTTTATTAGACCAAATATATGAAGGTGTAGATATTCCAGAATATGAAAAACAACATCATAAATTCGTATTTCTAAAAATTATGGATTTATTTAATACAGATGCTATAGAAATAATTGATAATGATTCTGATTTGTATAAAAAAGTCGAATTAGGATTTATTAAATTGGATATAGATTTGTTAAACATAAAATAAAGACAAACTTACTATTAATAGGAATACTACTAAAATTTCCAATAATATTTCTGAAAATGAGATTAAATCTTCTATTATAAGTTTTAAAGATAAATTTTTATAAAATAGGTGATTAATATGACAACTTGTCCAGTTTGTGGAAAAGAGATAGGCGATGAAAAATTCTGCCCTAATTGTGGTTCAGCTATAAAAAATGAAAATAAAGAAACTGATAATTTATCAACTAATGATAATAACAGTAATGATAATGATAATGATAATAATATTAAATATTGTACTAATTGTTGTTCTGAAATTGATTTTAATGCAGAAATCTGTCCAAAATGTGGTGTTAGACAGACATCAAGTACTATAGGCAAATCAGATAAAAGTGAAGTTCTAGCTTTGGTTTTGTCACTTATTCTTCCAGGTTTAGGGCATTTCTATTTAGGACTTCCAAAGAAAGGTATTATAATATTAATATGTGCAATAATTGGAGTTTTCTTATTATTTATCCCATATGTTATTGTATTGATTTATGCTATATATGATTCATATAAATCTGCTATGGCATTAGCAAATGGAGAAACTGTTGAAGACAAATTATTTTAAATAGTTAGAAGAAATTTTCTATAGAATGTTCAAAGTGGGTGCAAAAGCAGACAATAATTCTAAATTTCTGCTAAATGCAAAATCCATCACAAACTAATCCTAATAATCCATTCAAAATAGTTTTAAGAAAAGTAAATATGTAAATTATAGTTCCATAGACCAAAATAACAATAAAACAAATTTTAATTTTTTTCTAATAGGGGCGAATAAATGGTAAAATGTTCTACTTGTGGTTATGAAGCTGAAGAAAGTTATTTTTGTCCAAATTGTGGTTCACATATAATTAAAACAGCTTCTTCTATTCAAAATAATGATATAAATATTAAAGATAATCAATTATCAGATGATGAAGAAAAAACATCTGCTAATGAAAATAAAGATATGTATGATAATATAATCGATTTTGATGATAAAATTTCAGGCAAATTAAGTGGTTTATTTGCAAAAAGTAAAGCTAGGGATTTTGTCTTAGATAAAACTGCTTCTTATAGATATAAAAATATTTCTAAAAGTACCAATAATGGAATGGATAGAAAATATTTTGAAAAAATTGAACCAGTATTTCTTGAAGTATATGACTCTATAAGGATTTAATTGTTAAAGACATTTTTCTTTATGAAAGAAGCATGATGATAAATGGAGGCATAGTTGGTACTATAGTCTCTCAAGTTTACACTCCAACAAAAGATATGCCTCATGACAAATCAGTAGAATTTTACCAAGATATAGTAAATAAGATTGTTAGCGAGATTAATGAAGAGAAAGAAAAAGGTAGTTTTGATGAAGAAACATTCTATAAAAACAAAATAAAACAATCTTCATTAGACAATGTTTCCCTATTAGGCATTTCTAAATCAATGAAATTGTTCAAACGAAATAAAAATTAGATGTAGTGGAGGATTAAAAGTATAAATTATTTAACAACACCAAAATATTTATTCTCCTATTATAGTCAAATCTACTTTTCTTTTAGAGCGTGGCCCATCCAATTCTATGAAAAAAACTGATTGCCATGTACCTAAATCCATACGGCCATCAACAATAGGAATTGTTTCCTGAGGAGATAAAAATAGTGATTTTAAATGTGAATGAGCATTATGATCTATAATATCATGACTATACTCATTTCTCTCAGGTATTAAATCATATAAAATATTTTGAATATCACAACCAAGACCCTGCTCATTTTCATTAATGATAATTGCAGAGGTAGTGTGTTTTGTAAAAATATTTATTAATCCAAGTGAAACTGAAGATTTAACTATTTTTTCATTAATATATTGAGTTATATCAATAATCTGAAATCTGGTTCTTGAATTAATAACTAAACTATCCTTAATAATCATTTTCCCACCTTAAAAAAATTAAGAAATAATTAATTTAAATTTATATAAAAATAATATAAAATTTTTATGTAAAAATAAAATTAATATTAAAAAATTAAAAAAAAACTTTAAATTAAGAAAAACTATTTTAAATAAAAAATAAAAAAAAGAGTAAATTAGTTGAAAACTAATTGAATAAATGAAATCTACTTAAACACCAAATGATTTTTTAAGTAATTCTACATTTACATATCCTTCTTTGTAAACATTACCCGTAGTTAAATCATTTATAACTACTTCTGCAGGTGCAAACATTCCTTTATCAATTTGATAGAAATCGAAACCAGCAGCTTTAAAAGTATCATAGAATGGTTCCCCATAACCTTCAGCAGCAGATGATGGAACTTCTTTAGCTAAAGCTTCAATGTCATCTCCTTCTTCAGATTCAAGATAATAATAAGTTCTTCCACCAAATAATACAGCATCATTAGTTCTTCCCATAGCTTTTAATCCATCAGGAGTTACAGGTGCAATAGGTGCAATACCTGCAGCATGTTTAACTTTAGTAACATCGAATTTAAGGAATTCTAACATTTTATAAGTACCGTTTTCTACAACTCTTCCAGAAATTTGAATAGATCCAACAAGAGAAGAAGTAGGAGCAACGAGTAAGTAAACATTTGCAACATCAACCTTACATTCATCTGCAACATATTGTGCTACATCTTCACCAGGTATAACATCAGCTTCTAAAGTTAAAATTGCTAAATCAGCATCATCTTTATAACCGATTTCCTCATAAGTTTCAGCAGGATTTAAGGATAAAGCTCTTGCAGGTCCAGAACCTAATGCGAAGAAATCTCCAACACCAACAGACCAGCCTGCTTCTTGTGAACCTAATGTTGCAATAGCAGGATAATCAGTTTTTATTTTAACAGAAGGAAGTGCGAATTTTTCAGATAAATCTCCAGGAATTGAAATCCCTACATCAGCAAGGCCACCAAGACAGATTTTAGTATATAATTCACCTGCTTTAAAACTACCTTTAACATTGACACCACAATCAATTACAGTGGCACCATTTGATAATTTTGAAATAGCAACATTAATTTCATCTGCCTTTTTAATCATTTCATCTACAACTTTTTTTGCTTCTACGTTTACACTAACCATAGTTTAAACCTCAAAATAATTATTTTGATATGTAATAAGCTTATAAGTAAAAATTAAAATTAAATTAAAAAAAATAAATTAATATAATTTAAAATATTATTACAATAAATATAAGCTAACTATTAATAATTTATTAAATAATATTATTTAAAATTTTATAGTAAAATAAGCACACCTTGAGAAAATATTATTAAAAAAAAAATTATTAAAATTGCCTTATAGAATTCACCGGGAGCAAAAACCTTTGCTATTTTTTTGTATAAATGAAAATAAACCTAAAAATATATATCTTAATACTTTAATAATACAATATACATAAAATTAGAGAAATTTAATTTAAATATTGTAAAACATACATTAAAATGTTAAATTGAAAGATAATAAGGATATGATTATAGAATAATGATTTAAAAATTAAGTTAAGTTATAATAAATATAAGGAGAAAAAAATGTATTGTTCAAATTGCGGAGAATTAAATGAAGAAAATACAATATGCTATAAAAAATGTGGAACGAAATTAAAAAACGATGATAAACCAACAGAAATTAAAAAAAAACATCTGAAAAAAATAAGATAATAATAATTGCACTTGTCTCAGCAACGATTGTTTTAGCTCTATATGTGATTTTTGCATGAGTATCTTTAAAATGACAAGTTCCTTTAGAAACCCACGATTTTTCAATATTTAAAATGGATGTTCCAGTTGGGTTTTACTTTGTTGAAACACAACCCATACCAAATTATGGGTACGGAGGTTTAATTACCTTGGAAAATAATGGAAAATACTCCAATGAAGTTGGTATTTTAATGGTTTCAATATAGGAGGTTCGAGTCATCCACGAAAAGTCAGCTTGGAGCGAACAGATGGAGACATTGAAGTATTTAAAGAAGATGATAGTGATATATATTTCATTCAACAAGATATCGATGATTATCACTTCATAGTGAGTGGAAGAGATGACCAAACCATTATTAAAATGTTAGAATCAATACAGCTGACTGGTTCAGAATAATTGAATCCTATTAAAAAGTTTTCGTCAAATTATATTATTTTTAATAAACACCTTCTTGTTTTAAAAAAATTTTAATGGATTTTTAAATAAAATGAAAAAATTTGACGGACACCCTAAAAAAAGTAAAATATCTAAAGATTATCTTAATGAAAAATTTATAATCCACATAAAAATTTTAAAAAAAAAATAATGAAAAAAACATGAGCATGAAAATAATTATATAATATAATTAATGTAATATTCATTATAATTAATTTAAATTATTAATTTATTGGGAAGAAAAATAATGAAAGTTGTAATTGTTGGAGGTGGAGCTGGAGGTTTACCTACAGCTTCTAATATTAGGAAATTAGACGAGACTATAGAAATAACTGTTATCACAAGAGATAACTATATCGCATATTCTCCATGTGCAATACCTTATGTACTTGGACATAATATTAAATCTTTTGATGATATTATAATGAAAACTCCTGAAGATTATAAAGAAAAAAATATTGATGTATTAACCAACTCAGAAGTTACTTCAGTTGACCATAAAAACAAAGAATTAACGTTTACAAATGAAGGACAAGTTAAAACAATGAAATATGACAAACTTGTTCTTGCAACTGGTGGAAATTCATTTGTACCTCCAATTTCAGGATCTGATTTAGATGGAGTATTTAAAATCAGAAAACTTGATGATGGTAAAGAAGTTCAAGAATGGGTTAAAAATTGTAAAAATGTTGTAGTTACCGGCGCAGGACTTATAGGTATTGAAATTGCATTTGCATTTAAAAAATTAGGATTAAACGTTATTTTAAATGAAATGTTACCTCAAATTGTACCAAAATCTTTAGACCCTGATATGGCTTCAATTGTAACCGAATATTTAAAACAAGAAGGAATTAATGTTATTCTTGGAAAACCTATTACTGAAATTTGTGGTGAAGATAAAGTTACTGGTGTTGTTATTGATAATGAAGAAGAATACGCAACAGATATGGTAATCCTTGCAACAGGTGTAAGACCTGAATTAGAACTTGCTAAAATGATTGGTTGTGACATTGGTAGGTGGGCTATTCTTGTTGATGAAAGTATGAAAACATCAGTTGATGATGTTTATGCTGTAGGTGATTGTGTAGAATCATATGATGCGATTTTAGAATCAAATACAATTTCCCAACTTGGAACAACAGCAGTCCGTCAAGCAAAAACTTGTGCACAAACAATTGTAGGGAAGAAATCTAAATTTAATCCTGTACTAAATTCAATGGTAACTAAAGTAGGTAAATTAGAATTTGGTGCAGTAGGACTTACAACCCACTTTGCTTATCAAAATAATATTAAAACCGTTTCACAAAAAATAGAAGCATTTACAAGAGCAAGATATTATCCTAATGCTAAACCTATGGATATTAAAGTAATCTGTGATGCTGATGGTAAAATAATTGGTTGTCAGATTATTGCAGAAGAACGTGTAGCAGAAAGAATTGATACTATGACTCTTGCTATAACTGAAGGTTTGAATTGCTTTGAATTAAGTAATATGGAATTTGCTTATGCACCTCCAGTATCCATGGTTACAGACCCACTTGTTCTAGCTGTAGAAGAAGTGAGTAAAAAGTTTAATTAAAAATTTTAATTAAACTTTTTATATTTTTATTTTTTTTTAATTTTACTTATTTAAGAAATAAATTTTGTTTGTTTTTTATCACGAAAATTATTTTATAATTTTTATCTAAATCAATTTTCAAATTTCTCGTATTATCATTTTAAATTTTTAGTTCTTTTAGTCTTTATAAATGTACTAAAAGAATACAATACTATTTTATTTTACGTAAATTCTCAAATTATTTAATCATTTTAAAAAAATAGAAAAATATTATAAAAAAACCGTGCTAATAACTCTCTTATAATCATTTAAAAAAAAGAATTACACAGAAATCATCATAGACAATAAAATAAATAAAATGAAAATAAAAAATAGGTTATCTACGAGAATAAGATATGTAAATTACATACATTCCTATCATTAATAAAAGTACAGGTGGAAATAATGTAAGTACTAAAGAAGGAATAATATGTAAACCTACTAAAATCCATATTAATGCATAGATAACAATAAATATACCTGTAATAAGTAAAATTCTATATAATTTCCTTTCAAACTCATAAGGAATAGTCATAAAATCGCCTGAATTTAAAATATATACCTAATTAATTAAAAAATAATTATATTAAAACTTGAATAATGAAAATGAATAATAAATAAATAAATTTAAATTTTTAATTCTTTAATACCCTCCTTAGAACCTAAAATGACTTTATCAACCATTTCAGTAAATAATCCATTTTCTACAACACCAGGAATTGTATTTAACTCCAATTCCATATCTGCAGGAGATATAATTTCATCAAATTTAGCATCAATAATGAAATTTCCATTATCAGTTATTACAGGACCATCTTTTTGTACACCCATTCTAACTTCTACTTTTGCACCCATGTCACTTAAAGTATTCTCTACTAGTGTTTTTGCTTTTGGAATTACTTCTATAGGTACTGGAAATCTTCCTAATGCATTAACATATTTTGAATCATCAGCAATAATTATAAGTTCATCTGCAGAATAATCGACAATTTTTTCTAATGTATGTGCTGCTCCACCACCTTTAATTAAATTTAAATTAGGGTCAATCTCATCAGCACCATCTACTGCTAAATCAATTGAATATTCATCAAGATTAGTAATTGGTATATTCCATTGCTGAGCAAGAAGTGCTGATTGGTATGAAGTTGGAATTCCCATAACTTCTATTTCTTCTTCTTTAACTCTCATACCTACTTTTTCAATAAAATAATGAGTAGTAGAACCTGTTCCAAGCCCTAAAATTTGACCATCTTTTACTTCTTCAGCAGCTTTATAACCTACATCCTGTTTAAGATTCATAATTACACCTATTAATAAAGTTATTATAAATTAAAATTTAATGATTAAAAAAGAATAATGTAATATTGATTATTCAACAAAATTTACTTCTAATTTATTTAATGTAAATCCTTTTTTACATTTTTCAGAAAATTTACCATGATCTTTTACAATTACTACTTTATCTTCTTCAAGTAGGCCTTCTGCAAAACATAAATCATGATATGGACAAGATTCATCACAGTCAGGATATTCATAAACTATAGTGGAACCTTCAAATACTTTTCTAGAATCAAATAGGATAGGAATATCTGCTCTTTCAACATCAACAGGAACAACCTTATCATCATCATGTATAGGGCATTTTTGAGAATTTGGTTTAACAGCAAGGATTTCATACATCCTATTTCTTTCTAAAGGTTCAATACAAGAAGATTTAAATCTACAATTTTCACATTCCTCTGCAGGACCATAAAATATAAATTTTACACCTTCTTTTGCAAAATCTTTACCTACTAAAGTTATCATTTTTATCCCTCTAAATTACTCCAGTTTCAATAGCTAATTTACGTGCTGCATCACGTGATATACCCCTATCACCAAGTATTGTGTAACGTTCAGGCCTGATTGTATGAGCAATTGTTAAAGCTTCAATAATATCATCATAATCAATACCAATCTCATCTGCTGTTGTAGGAGCTTTCATACTTTTAAGTGAATCTCTAATACACTTCCAGTTTCCACCATATAATTTCATCATCATTATAGTACCAATACCACATTGTTCACCATGTAATGCTGGTTTTTTAGCAATTCTATCAAGGGCATGTGAAAATAAATGCTCACTACCACTAGCAGGACGACTTGAACCTGCAATACTAATAGCCATACCACTACTAAACAACATTTTTGCAACAAGCCTAGATGAAAGTTCTAAACCTTCTTTAATACTATCTGCAGATTGTATAATTAATTTTGCTGACATAATAGACAATGCAGCAGCAGATTCAGAAAAACTTTCATTTTGAAGTCTTTGTGCAAGTCGCCAATCTTTAACAGCAGTGTAATTTGATACTATGTCTGCACATCCTGAAGCTAAAAATCTAAATGGAGCATTTTTTAAAATTTCAGAATCGGCAATAAGTGCCATTGGTGCTTGGCTTTTAAGTGAAACTGAACCTTTTGAATTTTTAATAGATGCCATAGGTGAAGCAATACCGTCATGTGATGCAGTAGTTGGAATAGAAATAAAATAAGAATTTTTATTTGTTGCAGCTAGTTTTGCAACATCAATAATTTTTCCACCCCCGACGCCTAAAGCAAATGAATTTTCTGCAAGTCTATCTTCAACGGCTTCAACATCCTCAGGAGTTGCATTCTTAATTTGAATAATATTCGGATTAAAACCTGCATCCTCTAAACTATCATATACTAATTGACCTGCAATTTTTAATGTGCGGTGACCAGTTACAACTAAAGGTTCACCTGGAAGTTTTAAGTCATTTGATATCTTTCCAGTGTCATAAATGACATTAGGGCCAATATGAACCTCTCTCGGCATTTGAATAGTTTTAGAATACATTATATTTCCACCTATAAACTAGAGATTTATTAATAAATATTTTATATATTATATTTGTATATTTGTTAATATTCAATAAAATAATTTTTGATAAAATTGATTTTTTGTAAAATTTTAATTAATTTAGTGAATTTAAAAAAAAAATTATAATATAATTTATTAATTAAAAAAAAGATAGTAAATGTATTATATAATTATAAATTATTCTTTAAGTTATTTTTTATAAGTAATTTAAATCGGTAATTTAGTAAAACTTTGTTTATTAGATTAAGATTTAATAAAAACCTTGCAAGTTTTTATAAAGTTTAATAATTTTAACTAAAATATAATAAATCTCATAACTGAGTTAAATTACTTAAAATTACCATTATTTTAAACAAATAATTTTAATTAATTTCATAACTTAGAAAAATTTCTATAAAAAACTTTAGGTGATACAGTGGAGAATTTTAGTGAATGGTTCCATAATATTCTTGAAACAGCGGATATAATTGATTCCAGATACCCTATTAAAGGTATGTCTGTATGGAGACCTTATGGATTTCAAATAAGAAAACATTTTTACAACTATTTAACTGAATTACTTGATAAGGAACATGATGAAACTATGTTTCCTCTTTTAATTCCAGAAGCAGAACTTGCAAAAGAAGGAATTCATGTTAAAGGATTTGAAGATGAAGTATACTGGATAACACATGGAGGCCAAAAAGAGTTAAATGAAAAATTAGCTTTAAGGCCAACTAGTGAAACAGCAATATATCCTATGTTTTCACTTTGGATAAGATCACATATTGACCTTCCAATTAAAGTTTATCAAAAAGTAAATACCTTCAGATATGAAACTAAACACACAAGGCCACTTATAAGAGTTCGTGAAATTACATCATTTGTAGAAGCACATACTGTTCATTCAAGTTCTGAAGAAGCAGACACACAAGTTCAAACCGGTATTAATATTTATAAAGATATTTTTGATAAATTAGCAGTACCATATATGATTAGTGATAGGCCAGTATGGGACAAATTCCCGGGTGCTGATTATACTATGGCATTTGATACAATTTTCCCAGATGGTAAAACCTTACAAATTGCAACAGTACATAATTTAGGTCAAACATTTGCAAAAACCTTTGATATTAGATTTGAAAATAAAGAAGGCCAACATGAATACGGATATCAAACCTGCTATGGATTATCTGATAGAGTAATTGCTTCTTTAATTGCAATTCATGGAGATGAAAAAGGTCTCGTTTTACCACCTACTGTAGCACCTACACAAGTTGTTATTGTACCTATCCTATTTAAAAAAGGAAGAGATGAAGTCTTATCTAAATGTAATGAGATAAAAAATTCTCTTGAAGATTTAAACATCAGGGTAAGTATTGATGATAGAGATATGAGGCCAGGTAAAAAATTCTTTGATATAGAACAAAAAGGAAGTCCTCTTAGAATTGAACTTGGACCTAGGGATTTAGAAAACAATAAAGCAGTTATTGTTAGAAGAGATAATGGAGAAAAGTCTGAATTAAACATTAATGATGATTTATCAATTAATATAAAAAATCTCTTAAGTAAAATACATGATGATTTATACAATAAAGCATGGCAGAACTTTAATTCAGCAATCGAATTAGTAGAAAAAAATGAAGATTTAAAAGCTACCTGCGAAGATGGAAAAATTAGTAAATTCTACTGGTGTGGAGAGAGTGATTGTGGAAAATCAATTGAAGAAGAAAGTGATATGGATGTTCTTGGTATTTGTGAAGATTTAGATGATAATACAGATAAAGTATGTGTCCATTGTGGAAAGAAAGCTAAACACATTGCTTCAATTGCAAAAACATATTAAGTTCCATATTAATTAGAAATTTTTTAAATATTAAAGCATTATTAAAAAAAAAATAAGGAGAACCATAAATGGCTAAAGAAATGGATAAAATATATGCAATAATTCCTGTAAGTAAATTTTCCAATGCAAAAACTAGATTATCTCCTTTTTTAAGTTTAGAAGAAAGGGAAAATTTATTAAAAGTTATGCTTAATGATGTTACAAATGCACTTAAAAGTAGTGTTGATGATATATACATTGTTAGTGCTGATAAAGAAGTATTAGAATATGCTCATAATATAGATTTAAAAACTATTGTCGAAGAAGAAAATCCTGAAGATAAAAGTTTAAATAATGCATTAAAACAGGCAATGGATGAAGTTAAAGATAAGGTTCAGAAAGTTATTATACTGCCTTCTGATGTTCCACTTATTGGTAAAACTAATATCGGAATGTTTATTGAGCAGACACAATTTATGCATTTTGTTATTGTCCCATCTAAAGGTGGAGGAACAAATGCACTTCTTATTAGTCCTAATTCAATTGAAATGAAATTTGGAGACTTTAGTTTTTTAAAACATGTAAAACAAGCAGATATACATAAATTTACACCTATTGTACATGATTCATTTTATATGGCAATGGATGTGAATACTACCGAAGATTTAGGTGAAATTATTATTCATGGGGATGGAACTAAAACTAAAGAGTACTTACAATCATTAAATATTCGAGTTAGAAGTGTTCACGGCCCTGAAAGACTTGTAGTTGAAAGAGATTAATATAGATGATTATATGATAGGAATTAGTATTGCAGGATTAGATCCTTCTGGAGGAGCAGGAATACTTACAGACATTAAAACATTCAGTGCACTTGGAATTCATGGAACTGGAGTAATTACTGCAATTACAGCTCAAGGCCCTTCAAAAGTTTTTGGAATTGAAGAAGTAAATATTGATTTTATATCTATGCAGATTGATGCTATAAATAATGACTACACTATTCATTATGGAAAAACAGGCATGTTATATTCAAAAGAAATCATTAAGCTTGTAAGTGAAAAAATAGATGAATATAATTTAGAACTCGTTATAGACCCTGTAATGGTTTCAACTTCAGGAGGAAATTTATCAAAAGATAAATTTCCTAAATATTTAATGAAATATTTAATTCCAAAAGGATTAATTGTATGTCCAAACGTTAATGAAGCTGAACAATTAGCTAATATGAAAATTAATAATGTAGAAGATGGAATTAAAGCTGCAGAGATAATTGGAAAAAAATCTAATACTATAATTACTGGAGGCCATCTTGATGGAAATAATATTATCTTTGATGGAGAGATTAATATTTTAAAACAAGATTTGATAGAAACAGACCATACCCACGGTAGTGGTTGTACATTTTCAGCTGCACTTTCAGGATATATGATTAAGGGCAATACACTCAGAGAATCTATTCAAAAATCTGGAGAGTATGTATATAATAGTATTAAGTATGGTAGATATAAAACATTAAATCCATTATTTGAATTAGATAATAAATAATTTTATATTTTTTATTAGAAACTCTCAAATTATTTACTTGAAATTAAAATTAATTGATTAAAATTTATCTTAAAAATTTGGTTATTATTATTTTTAATAAAACTATAGAATATAATTACTAATTTTAAATAAAGCCCTATAAATTAATTATTAATAAATAATTGAATTAAGAAAAGTTAAAAAATTTAAAAAATTAAATTATATGAATAAAACTAGAAATAGGTTGAAATAAAATAAAATAGAATAAAAATAAAAAAAATAAGAGATATTATAATAATTCATCTCTTAAATCAATTGTGTCCTCTAAGTCAGGACCAGTAGAAATAATAGTTACTGGAACTCCAGTAGCAGTTTGAATCTCATCAATAAATTTTTTAGTCTCAGCAGATAAAACTGAATAATCTTGAGTCCTTGCACAATCAGGATACAATTTATCAACACAAGTTAAAGCAATTTGTGTTGCACCATTAATTCTGCAAGATTCTTTTGCAAGTTCCATGTCAAAATTACCGATTCTTCTACGTCTACCTGTTACTACTCCATATTCTTCAAGGCCTTTTGCTTCAGCTTCTTCCTGTGACATTTCAGTAGGAAATGGGCCTTCACCCACTCTTGTAATATAGGATTTAAATACATTGATAACCTCATCGACTTTAGTTGGACCAATACCAACATCAGCAGCAAAAGTGCTTGCACATGTATCTTTACTGGTTACAAAAGGATAAGTACCATATAATAAAGATAATGAAAATCCTTGTGAACCTTCAATAAAAACATCTCTACCCTCATCTAATGTATTATTTACATTAAGTGAAACATCAGTAATATAATCTTCAAGTTCAGGAATATCTTGTGCCAATTCAGAAATTCTTAAAACTCTATCAGAATTAGCAGGACCACATCCAGAACCAGTACTTCCAATTTTTTTAGATAAATGATCAGATTTCTTATCCTTTTCACGATGTTCTGGTTTAATAATACTGCATCTTTTATCTATTAATGTTCTTTCACCAACATTATACTTTTTTAAGTCTTCAATTTCCTGGAAAAACACTTCAGGGTCAACTAAAACCCCTGCACCAATCATTAATTCACCGCCAGTGTGAACAAAACCAGATGGAATAAGTCTTAAACCATATTTTTCACCATCAAATTCAACAGAATGTCCTGCATTTGGACCTACACCTGCACGTGCAATAATCTCAGGTTTATCATTCCTACAAAGATAAGTAATACATTTACCTTTACCTTCATCTCCCCATGCTCCACCAGTTAAAATACTACAAGTCATTTAAAATCTCCTATAATACCTAAATAAGAAAAATTTGGATTATAAAAATGAAATAAAACATTTTTAAATAAAAAATATATATATTTAAAATTATTTTTTATTGACCAATAAATTATTACTTTGTTTATGTTAATAAAGTTTTAGAACAATAAGGTTCATTTAAAAACTTGTGGGATAATAATTAATTAATATTAATTACATTCCAATAATTGATTTTTAACATAAAACTTGTTAAAAGTCATTTTTTCTATTTTTATTCTTCTTTTTATATGTTTTAGAAATATTTTTTGGAATATATTTTCTATTTTATTGTTTTTAGACGAAATATTCGGTTTTCAATACACTAAAAATATTTAGAAATTTTATCCACATCATTAGGTATAATCTCTTAATGTGGGAATCAATAAAAATAAAATCATAATCATCTGAAATCTTCTTCAAATCATACTCAATTCACTAGATGTAAATAAACATAATATGAGAATTAACTTTCAGACCATGAAAATCCCAAACTTCTTCCATAAAAAACCCAACGGTTATTTAATCCCCTACACACTAAACATAATATTAAATTTTAAAAAAAATAATCATTAATCAATTAATATAATATTTTAAAATTATTAACTCTTTTTAGTTCTCTTGGAAAAAGACCTATATTTTTTATTTATTTTTAAAGGATGTAACTCACAAATTGGATCTTCTTGTAATTGTTTTTTACTGGATTTTTTAATCCAATAATCTAAATAATACCTAGACCATCTATTTGAAAGTTCCAATATATCGTTATCGTTTAATGATTCGAAATTATTGAAGAAATTTAAAGAATCTCCCCCAATACAAATAGCTATATTTTCACATGAAAAGCTCAATATAAAATCAGGAATCTCCATATTTGCATCATTTATATTATCAAGAAATACTAATTCATTTTGAAAATTCTTACATAGTTTATTTGAAAAATCAATATTTTGGAATTTAAATTGCCCTTCATCTAATTTTTTATTAAGTTCTATTAAAAAATTATTGTCTAATCCTTTAGCATCTTTTATAAATTCTATATCTTCGTCTTTATTGTAAAATATTGAAAATAAACTGTTTTCTGCAAAACGTATGGAAATCTCACAAGCAGATGACAAATTAGAATCATTATCATAGGATATATTATATAATTGAACATCTGAAAAGTCAATATAAATAGAATCATTAACCACTTCAAGAGCAGTCCATCTACCAGATGCAGATATAACATCTTCAAGTAAATTATAAGTTTTTTTATTCATATTAAAACTCCTATGATTAGAGGATATATTATACTTCTTTTTTATTAAATTTTATAAAGTCTTCATATGCTCCTTCCATAGAGTATTCCTTATTATCATAGACTTTTATCCAATTGAAATTGTAAATAATAAACTGTTCATCGGATTTTTTTATATCAAACTCATATTTTTTAAATGTATTTTCAATTAAATCTTCAATTTGGCTTTTTTTAATTTCATCTTCAAAATCAAAACTTCCATATGATAGGGATAATTTTTGATTTTCAAAAAGTTCTTCTAAATCAGACAATGTATAAAAACAAAAGCCAATTGGAGAATATTTATTATTTAACAAATGAGTATAAACTTCAAAGGCATCATCGACACCTTCTTGTATATCATATGCATTATTATGAATTGAAATTATACCATTTTTATTTAAATCATCAAAAGCAAATTGCAGATTATTAAAATCCTCACTATTAGTGTATTGTTGATATTTATTAAAGGTTTTTTCCAAATAATGAGAAATTAAATCTAAGTTTACGTCAAAATCAATGAATTCATCTTCAATAGTTTCTAAAATTTCATCCTTATCATAAAATCCACATTTAGAAAAAAAGACTATTTCTTCTTTAACATCATCAATTAATTCTCCAACCATATAATCACAATTTTTATTGATAAAAAAGTAAAAGAATGAATAAAAATAAATGAATAAATTAAAAATATAATTTAATCATCTGGTTTTAAAATTTTAATTAAGTTTATATTGCCTCTTTTAGTATATCCCACCATAAATCTATCATTTCCAATTTTAGCAATTTGGAAATCGTCATTTTCATGAACATTTACAGGATAACCTTTAAGAGCAACATAGCCTTCAAAAGCTTTTTTACCATTTACTTCATAATCTCTTTGGAAACTATCAAATACAACCTGAAACCTTTCAATACTGTCATCTGTTGGAATTTGATCTGATTTAATAGTTACAAAGAATATATAATCTCCAATTTGTGCAGGATAATATGCATCATCATCAAACATAGATACTACTACCATTGATAAAAAGTGAGCCCCTTCCAAATCAGTATTATACATAGGAGTTGTAAAAGATGGAATATTATATTTTTCACCTATTTCTTTAACTTGTTTTGATTCTCTTATTAAATTATCATCTAAATTTAATTCATCATTATCCCATGCCCAAGAAAAATCACCAGATTCAATAGACAAATATCCTAAAATTTGTACATGAAAATTATAATCATCCCCAAAGGATAAAAGACCCTCTTCTATATTGAAATCTCCTTCCATATCCCCAATAATTGTAGACAAGTTTTCTTGTTTATCTAAAGCATAAGCCCCAAATTTTGTAAATAAACTTTTAAATGTATCTTCTTCTGTAATTTCTAATGGTAATTCTACCATTTTATCACCTTAAAATAATAATTGCTAAAGATAAGCTAAATTAATTATAAAACTTAATTAAAAGGATAATTTTGAAATTCTATCCATAGCTTCCTTAGTATTTTCATATGTATTAAATGCAGTGAGTCTAAAGTACCCTTCACCACTAGGACCAAATCCTGCACCGGGTGTTCCAACAATATTTGCTTCATTTAATAATAAATCAAAGAAATCCCAGGAAGGCATATTGTTTGGAGTTTTAACCCAAATATATGGTGAATTAATTCCTCCTGAAACAGTTAAACCTAAATCTGTTAAACTGTCTCGTATAAGTTTTGCATTTTTAAGATAATAATCAATATTTTCTTTAACTTCCCTTTTACCTTCAGGAGAATAAATTGCTTCAGCTGCTTTTTGAACAGGATAAGATACACCATTAAATTT
Organism: uncultured Methanobrevibacter sp.; assembly: GCF_905235195.1. Lineage (GTDB taxonomy): Archaea > Methanobacteriota > Methanobacteria > Methanobacteriales > Methanobacteriaceae > Methanarmilla. The sequence goes on from NZ_CAJOKH010000003.1 coordinate 34,631, forward strand.
AGTTGTTTGTCTTCTATCCCATAAAGCATTAAGAGACTGTTCATTTCCATCTGAATCAGTTATAGTTAATTCTTTAGGCACAATACAATAAGCACAACGAGTACCTGTAAAACCTGCTGTTTTTGAAAAACTTCTAAATTCTACAGCAACTTCCTTTGCACCTTCAATTTCATAAATACTGTGAGGAATATTATCTTCAGTAATAAACTTTTCATATGCTGCATCAAATAAAATTAAAACATTATTTTCTTTTGCATATTTTACAAATTTTTCTAATTGGTCTTTTGTAAGTGTTGAACCTGTTGGGTTATTTGGATAACATAAATAAATAATATCTACATCCTCACTAGGAAGAGCTGGTTCAAAACCATTTTCAGCAGTACAAGGTAAATATACAAGTCCTTCATACATTCCATCGTCTTTCATTTGACCTGTTCTACCTGCCATTACATTAGTATCCACATATACAGTGTAAACAGGATCAGTTACTGCAATTTTTGATGAAACATCGAATAATTCTTGGAAATTACCAGTATCACATTTTGCACCATCACTAATAAAGATTTCATCCAAATCAAGATCAATTCCTAAAGGTTCGAAATCTCCTTTAATAATAGCTTCTCTTAAAAATTCATAACCATGTTCTGGACCATAACCCATAAATGTATCGGCTTCTCCCATTTCATCAACAGCATCTTTAAATGCTTTAATAACACTTCTTGGCAATGGTTTAGTAACATCACCTATACCCATTGCAATAACATTTTTCTCAGGGTGTTCACTTTCATATTTTGCAAGTCTATTTGCAACTTCTGCAAATAAATAGTTATTTTTCAATAAAAGATAATTTTCATTAATTTTTACAGCCATATTATTCCTCTAAACTAAATTTTAATTATATAATTTAAAAATCCGTCTATTATAAATAATTTTAAAAAAAAATATTCCAGACAAAAAATTATGATTTAAAAAATTTCTAATGGTTTAAAATGTTTATTTAAACATTAAATTTATTAAATACCTTAAAAAAAATATGCCCAGATATTGTTTTTATTTATTTAATAAATCCATTAAATAATTTATTAAAACTTAATTAGTAATTTTTTAACTATATTCTTAAAGATATAGATTAATTAAATATTTAATTTAAAAATATATAAATTAATCTAATTTATAAAAAAGAAACTTAATTAAAAAATATTTTTAATATAATAATAAAATATAAAAAACTGAAAAGATTATAAAAAAATTATAAAAATTATAAAAAATTTATAATAAATTTTATCAAAAAGCTAGTTTTAGAAAAATTAAACCTATAAAATAAAAGAAAATTAAACATAAACTTTTTTATAAGTTTAAAGTTTATTAATAAAAATTATATATTATTGTATATATAAGTAATAATGAATAAATATTTATTATAATTAAAAAGATTTTAAGAGGATAAAATGCTATTAAAAACTATGTTATTACTAATAAACATTGCTATTATTGGAGCATTAGCGTGTTTAATAGTAAAATTATATTATAGAGATGAAGAAAGAGAGAATCAACTAGAAGATGTTGATAACTTTGAAAGGGAATTAAAAGGTGATTCTCCAATACCAGATTTTGAAAATATCTCACCTAAAAAGGCAAAAGCAACTATTACATCAACTAGAGATAGAATAAAAGAAAGTACTTCTAGAGCATCTAAAAGACTTATGTCTAATCAAAAAGAGGACCCTGCTGAATTAGAAAAATCATTAAACAAAGAAATTGAAAATTTAACAATTACAAAAGCAAAGCCTACTAATAAAACCCATGATTATGATGTTTCTAAATCTAAAAAAGCAGAAGTAACAGCTAGTGCCACACAAACTGAAGATATTCCTAAAGTTCAAAAAGAAGAAACAAAAACCAAAGACCAACCAATCTCAATAAACGTTAAAAACACTGCAGAAGAAAAAACAGAAAAAGAAACTATT
>NZ_CAJOKH010000004.1 GCF_905235195.1 uncultured Methanobrevibacter sp.
GAATTGTATTTTTACAAACAATTATAAATGAATATGATAAATATAAAAAATAAGAGATTTCAGCCCGAATTTTATTCAGAAGATTTCAGACCCCTAAAAACTTTAAATTATTTAAAAATAATACTTATATTAAATATTATTTCTCATAATAAGAAATAAACTAAGAAATATTTAGGTGGAATATGGTTAGTAAAAGTAATAGAACATTAAAAGATATTTTGGATGTTATACTTTATATGAATCCCTCTACTCAACAGGAAATTGCAGATAAATTGGGAATTAGTCGCCGTTATGTAACTAAATTAATGCAACCTTTAATTCAAGAGGGGATAGTTAAAAGATCCTATATGATTGATTTGGATAGCTATGAGCAAATTGCAGATAGATTTGAAAATAATATTGAATCATCACACCATTCAGAAAATCTTTTAATAACAAGTATGTTAAAAAGTATGAGGGATCATGTTAAAGAAGAATTAAGAATTTCAGTTGAATCATTACTTGAAAATGATTATTCTAAAGCAGATGAAGCTTTAAAAATGGATTTTACTACAAATACTATTTTTGAAAAGGTTAAAACTTCTGTTGAAACTGTTGTAAGTATTAATCAACAGTCTCATTTTTCTAAAACTGTCTTATATAATGAAATTGCATATGATTTAGAGCGTATTGGTGATTATTGTGGTCATATTGCTAAATTTGTTGTAAATGATGTTTATGAAGCTGATGATGACCTTTTATATTATATTAAGAAAATGTATAAGTTAAATGAAAAAATGATTAATTATTCAATGGAAGCATTTTTAAAAGGAAAAATTGAGCTAAAAGATGATGTAATGGATTTGGAAGAAAAGATGCATGAACTTCAAAAGAACTCATTAGGGGAAATTGCAACTCAAATGGTAGAAACTTCCTTTGATGATAAAGAACGTTCTAATTATTATATTTACATCTCTCGTGTCGTTAAGGCATTTGAAAGAATTGGGGATATTTGTGTAGAAATAGTGGATACTGCAGGAGAATTCCATAAAAATATTCCTCGTACAATCACTCCCCGTACATTTAGGGAATAATTTTAATTTATTCCCTTTAATCTTAAATGGAATTTAATTTTAATAATCTTCAATATTTCTATTAATTTATTCTAATTTTCTTTTTCCATTTTAGCAAGTGTTTATTAAGATATTTATCTGATAAAAAAATGGCAATAGTGGCAGATATAAGACCAACTATTCCTCCTGCAATTAAATCAATTGGGTAGTGGACACCAGCATATAATAAGGTAAAGGATATTACAACTAGATATATAATTGATAAAACAATTAATATTTTTTTATATTGTTTAACTTTCATTAAAATAACACTAATAACTGTCATTGAAATTGCAATATGTCCTGAAGGAAATGAATTAATACTATTATTAGTACCTACAAGCCGTATATTACTTAAAACTGTATAGGGTCTAGGACTTATATAGAAATGTTTTAGGAGAAATACTATTAAATATGCAAATAATAATGCAAAAAAACATAATATGATTATATTTTTAAGTTTATCCTTTTTTAAAACCCATGCAATTATTAAAAGAATTATTAGATATATTGGTAATTTATATTCATCTGTAAGTACATATATAATAGGCACTATTGTATCAAAAAAGGGATTTGCCATTCCGTTGTTTACTAAAGTTAATATATCCATGTATCCACCTTCATTTGTACTGAAAATTTGATTAATCAATATAAATCAAACTTCATTAATTTTCATCTTTTATTATTGCTGTTTTATGTCTATGTGCCCAACATTGTATACAAACACCAATTGGTAATCCTGCAGTATGTGTTGCAGCGGTTTTTATTTTAACATCTAGTGCAGTAGTCTTACCACCAAGACCCATTGGACCTTTACCATTTAAGTTAATTTTATTTAGTATTTCTTTTTCCATTTCGGCAAGTTTAGGATCTTTATTAGGAGTACCAATCTCATCAAGCATAGCTTCTTTTGCAAGTTTCATGGCCATATCTGATGTTCCACCAATTCCAACTCCTACTACCATTGGTGGGCAGGGTTTACCTCCTGCTTGAAGTACACTTTCAACTACAAAGTCTTTTATTCCCTCTTCTCCTTCTGCGGGAAGTGCCATTTTAAGTTTATTGTTGTTTTCAGATCCGAATCCTTTTGGAAGTATTGTTAGCTCAAGATAATCTGTATCTGTTAGTTCAATATTAATATAAGGAATTTTATCTCCAAGATTATTTCCGGAGTTTTCTCGTGTTAAAGGGTCAACAATATTTGGTCTAAGGGGAACTTTGCTACTTGCTTTTTTTATACCTTTTTCAATTGCAGTTTTTAAGTTTTCAACTTCTACATTTCCAAGTTTTACAAAAACTATTCCAAGACCGGTATCTTGACACATTGGAATTTGATTTTCATGAGCAAGTTTAATATTTTTTAAAATGTTTTCAATATTTAGCTTGGCTAGTTCATCACTCTCATTTTTCAGTGCATTTTCTAGTGATTTAATTACATCATCATTTAAATCAATAACCGCTTTTTTATAAAGTTGGCAAACGGTCTCTTCAACAGTTTTTTCACTTATCATATTAATACCTAATCGTAAATAATTATATTAAAATTAAAATTTTAAGAAATATATTTATTTTTCTTTATTTCTTATTTTTTACTAATAGCTTATCTAATATTTTTTTTATCAATCTCTATGATAATCTGAAGTTATAGTAATAAGGTATTTAATTAGATTACACCAGTTGCAAATAATGTTAAATGAGCCATTATTGCAGAACCAAAGTATGTTCCAGAAATTACAATTAGTGTAATTATAATTCCTTTCCAACCAATCTTTTTAAATTCTTCCCAGTCATTTCCAATTGCAATACCAACATATGCTAAAAATACAGTACAAACAGTAACTAAATTTATTTGTGAAACATAATGTGAAACAAAGTGGGAGGTTGGAAGGCCGGGAATAGCTATAATTATACCTATTAAACTTATATAGATAATTGATTGAATATTTACAGGTATAATCCTTTCAAGACACATACCAATAATGGTTATTAGAGAAATTATAAGCATTCCAATAAAAGTATCAATAATTGGAGAGTTATAACCTATATAATTTCCAATAGCAACTATGATGGAGAAAATTAAAAGTAAGGGCACCCATCTTTTAACTTTACCTTTTGTTAGTTCATCATTAGAAATATATTTATCATTTTTTAATCCTTCAATTTCATACTTTTCATTCTTTGGTTTCTCATCATGTCCTATGCGGGGGGATAACCAACTATATAATTTTTCTGCAATAGGTAAAGAAACGAACATACACATATAAATACCAAAACAGAATGAGAGAAGATTACTACATCCTGCAAATGCTTCTAATTCAGCTGCCATTGTTGGATACATATGAGATATTGAAGCTAATGATGCAGCATTCATACTTGCACTACCTATTCCTGAACCCATTGCAAAAGCATAAGGGTGTATTGGTAAAACTGAAGCACTTATACTTGATAATAGACTTATAAAAGCAGTACCTATTATAGATCCAATAACAAATATTGCTAAAACTCCACGTGTTTCAGGAGATTTGAAACCATATTTATCAATAATTACTCCTAAATTAGGTTCACGACAAATAGAACTGGTCATACCTATTACTTCTCTTCTAAATCCTAATAATAAAGCAACAGGTAAAGCTATAAGGGTTCCTAAGTCTCCAAATAGCTGTAAAATTAATGCTGGACCTACCTTAAAAATATCGTCCATATTTTGTCCACTTGAAATAGCTAATTTTGCAATTAAAACACCAATAAATAAAACCATAGCACTTTCAGCTACTTTAGATTGTTTAGGCCCTACAAAGGTAATAGGCTTTGCTAAATAAAGTGCTAAACCCATCACCAATGCATATAATAAGGGTAATAACATGATTTTAATATTGTCGGTTATTTCAATTTCAATTACTCCAATAAACATTGAAATAATTACTAAAAATAAAACGACGATATGTAATTTATATTCGACCCAAGGTGGTCTTTTTTTTAATGCTCTATCTGTTTTTTTCCTATAAATATGAGGTTGTTGGTCAGTAATAAAAATCCCTCTTATTTTTCATGTAGCTTTTAGATTTATAAGTTATAATCTAGTATATAATATCTATTTTTTTAAAATAATTATAAGCAATATTATAATAAAAATAATTTAGATGTTTTTATTTATAAACTAATCTATTTTATGAAAAATTATTCTCTTTTTGTGAATTAAAAATAATAAAAATAGCTTATTTTAGATAAATAGTTCCTAATATATGAACTTTTTAAAATAATCTCTATATCCTTAAAAATTAATTAAATAGAAATGATTCAGTTAATTTTGATGTTCAATTCATTAAAATAATTTTCTAATTAAATTGAATAATAATTATATGAATCTATAAAATTAGAAATCTAAAACATTGTAAAAACAGTTTTAAATAATAAAATATAACTTCAATTTTATTTAAATTTTAAAATATTATATAAAACTAATTAAAAGATTTAAGCTAGAGCTTCTTTTTTAAATTTATTGTGAGACTCTTAAAATATCAGCCAAAATAGTGAAGTGAATAAAGAATGGTTTAACAATAAATAATCAACAATATTAATTATTTTTAATCTAAACAAATTGTTTATAAAATTATTATTTTCCTGTTCTAATAATAACCATACTTTATTCAATTAAACATAAATATTATTTTATTTATAGTATTTTAGCCGAATACTTCAAAACCTTGTTTAAAGTTCCCACTGAGCTAACTTACCTTCAATTTTATCTTGGAACTTTAATATTTCTTCTGATTCTCTTTGACGAGGTCTTTCAAAAGGAACTTCAACAATCTCTTGGATTCTACCAGGATTTTTATCCATAATCACAATTTTATCAGCTAAATAAATAGCTTCATCAATATCGTGAGTTACAAATAGAATTGTTGAATTAATTTTTTTCCAAAGAGTAATCAAATTGTCTTGTAAGTTATGTCTATTGAGCATGTCAACTGCTGAAAACGGTTCATCCATAAGTAAAATTGGAGGGTGATTTACTAAAGAACGGATAATAGCCGCTCTTTGTTTCATACCTCCAGATAACTCATGTGGGTAATTGTATTTAAATTCAGATAATCCTACTTTTTTTAAGTATTCTTCAGCAGTAGCCAAATTTTCTGCTTTGCTTGATTTATTATTTAATTTCAATCCAAACATTACATTATCTAAAACATTTAACCAAGGAAATAAAGAGTATTGCTGGAAAATAAATCCTCTCTCTTTTGAGGGGCCTGTTACAAGTTCTCCTCTATCATATACTTCTCCATCATCTGCTTTTTCTAAACCAGCAATTATCCTTAAAAGTGTGGTTTTTCCACAACCAGAAGGTCCTAAAAAACAAACGAATTCTCCATCCTCTATATGTAAATCTACATTGTTTAATACTGTAAAATTTTCTTCCTTTCTAATATATGTTTTAGAAACTTTTTTTACATCAATTGCCAATATAAACACCTTAAAAATTAAAATTTTTAATCTTCTTTGATTTAAAGTTTGTAATCCTAATAATTACCAGAATATTTTATCTTGTGCTTTTCTAAATATATAATCAAATAAAATACCTATTATACCAATAATGACCATACCTACTACTACAGTTCCAGGTTGGAATAATTGACTTGCTGTTAAGATCATATATCCTAAACCTTTGCTTGAAGCAATCATCTCAGCAGATACGGTACACATTAATGCAATACTTACACCTACTTTAAGTCCTGAGACTATATAAGGCAATGCAGATGGGAGAACGATTTTAATTAGTATGTCCCAATTTTTTGCACCTAAAGTTTGAGCAGCTTCAATTAAAACTTTATCAGTTCTTTTTACTCCGTCAATAGTGTATACAAGTACTGAAAATACACAACCAATAAATATAACGAATACTGATGAGGATAATCCTATACCGAACCATAAAATAGCAAATGGGATCCATGAAATCGGCGGAATTGGTCTAAGTATACTAATTATTAAGGAAGTTAAACGATCTAAAGTTTCAGACCAACCAAGAATAATACCTAATGGAATAGCAACAACTGAAGCAATAATAATTCCTAAAAATACTTTTATTAAGGTACTGGTTGTATGCATCATAATTTTTCCACTAGCAAATAAAGTCCAACATGCAGAAAATACATTTATCGGGCCAGGTAATATATACGCCGGAATAATATAGAAGGCATCAGTAAGTATATACCAAACTATAATTAAAAATGCTGGTAAAATAATTGGTAATAATTTTTTATTAATATCCACATATACCACGTTCTTATTTAATTAATCTAAATTGAATTTATTATATATTAATGTTTTAAAATATAATATATAATATTATTGGTTAATTAAGTTCATTTTTCATCTTAAATCATTTATTAATAATTTTTTTTTACATTCTTTAATTAAATTCATATTAAAGATGAATTTGATATTTATGATTATAAAAAAATATGAAATAAGATTTTCTATAAGAATACTTATTTCAAGTTTATTCTAAACATCTGCAAATAATTGTTCTTCAGTTAAAGGTTTATCTAAAACCCCTAATTCTATTTCCAGATTCATGAAATCCATTACTTTTTCTTTGTAATTGTTATCTAAACCATAAATGTAGGTGGTGTTAGCAACAATATCTTTTTGTAATTTTTTATCAGGCACAATGTCATCAGGTAAACAATTTGAAGCTTCTTCAGGATTTTCATTTATGAATTTAGTAGCATTTTCATGTGCTTTTAAGATTTTTTTCAATTTGTCGTTATGTTTTTTAATGAAATCTTCTCTTGCCACTACACAACAGCATGGATGTTCAGCGACAATTTGACCACTGGTTTCAACGAGTTTTCCTGCTCCATTTTTAACTGCAATTGAAGCATATGGTTCCCATATAATCATAGCATCTATCCTTCCAGCTTTTAAAGTATCAGTCATTTGAGCAGCTTTCATTGTAGTAAATTCTACATTATTAGTTGACACTCCTGATTGATTTAAAGCATAACTTAAAAGTATATATTGGATGGTTGCTTCACCAGGGGTTGCTACATTTTTACCTTTTAAATCTTCAACTGTATTAATTCCACTATTTTTATTTGCAACAATTGAACTTCCTTCAATTTGAGCACCAGATACAATTTTTATTGGGACCTTTTGAGAAATAGATGATAATACTGGAGTGATACCCACATAACCAACATCAATATCTCCACTTGCCATTGCTGTTATTAAATCTCCACCATTATTAAATTGGGTAATTTCAACTTGTAGTCCTTGAGATTCATACATTTTCTTTTCTTTTGCAACAAAAAGTGCAGCATCATGATCTGAAGGTAAGTGACCAATATTTACTACATTATCATCGGTCTCACTATCATTATTATTTGTAAAATAAAACCCAATAGCTAAAATACCTATAATGATTATAGCAATAATTGCAATAATTTTTTTATCCATAAAAATCACTTGACTTTTTTTATAAATCAATAAATATAATTTTTTTAAATAATGTTATAAATTGAAACTATAATTATTTTGTTTTAAAATAATATAAAATTACTGATTATTAGTGGAAAATTTTATACTAAATTATTATATTTTAGTTTTGTTTATAATTGTTTGTTTTAGAAAAAATTATTAAGTAATCAAATATAATACTATTAAGTAGTGATAGTTAGAAAATATTCATTGATTCATTTATTATTATTATTTATATAATAATGTTCAAGATAAAATCTAATTTAGGTGATTCGATGCATAAAATTTGTCCTAGATGTGGTTCTAAAAATGTTGAATGGATCATCCCCCAAAATTGGTCCCAATTTGTTTGTAATGACTGTGATTATACAGGTCCAATTATTGAGGGAAATGATGATTTGGCTGAGGAAATACATGAAAATTATTTAGAATCTTTAAAAATTTCTCATGAGAATAAATAGATTATGGCTTTTGATTAAAATATTCACTTACAGTACAAAAATCAATTTATTCTATTTTTAAAATTTCTTTTTATTTATTATTTAATAATTTTATAAACTTACTTTTTCTAAAAATATATAAAAAATACTCTTTTTTTAATTTGAAAGTCCTAAAAAAATAGTTTTTAAAATAAAGATGTGAATATAAAAAAATAAAATATAAAAATAGCTTAATTAATTAAGCTATTTCAGAATATAATAATCCAGTTGCTCTTTTAATGAAGAATATTAAGTATGGGCTTAATATTATTGAAATAATACAAAGCATTGGGAGATATCCAGTAATTATTCCAAAGATTAAATTAATTATTAAGATTATTATAAGTATTAAAATGTAAAGTCCGATAACTTTTCCATATCCTATTTCTCCCATTTCTTTAAATACTTGAGGCATGTTTAAAGCATTACCTATACTACCAGTATTTGCTAATCTTCCTTCAGCAATTAATTTGAGAATTTCAAAGATTAAAAATACAATAATTGAAACCACTGCAGTAATTGCTAAGGAAGTTTCTAAGTTTGATATTAATGTATTTGAAACTGTTATTGTAGGCATAACATTTGTACTGTTGGTAGCATTCAAAGTACTAAGTGCATTCATATATTCAGTACTATTGGTTGAATTCATATTAACTAATGCATTTATAGCAGTAGAACCAGTTTGTTGTGAAAGGCTAGTTGTTATTTGCTCTAAAATTGCAGACACATTACCGGGAATGTTTGTAACAAGACCCATAATTATAGTAATTATTAATGGAATTATACCATAAACAATTTTTAAAACTAAATATTTAATACCTGTAACACAGTCGTCTTTCCACTCAAATTCAGGACTTGCCTCAGTTGAATCAATTCCTGTTTTTACGAGTTTAATTTGATATCCCATCAGTATAAATTCTGCTATGATTGAAATAATGAATATTATAACACCAAGTATGGCTTTTATAATATCTCCAACTAATGTAGCATATATTAATCCTCCAACAGAAAAGAAGGCAATTACTAGTGTTAAAATAGTATATATTGCAAGAGGTCCTAAATTTTTTGATGGAAATACGAATGCTTCCTTAATTATATCTGTTATATTCATATTATCACCTATATTTAATAGATATTCGACATCTCTTTTTTAATTTTTTTGCATTAATGCAATATTTAATATTATTATTTCTTTATTTTCACATCAATATTATTAAATATTCTATATTTTATTAAATAAAGTATTTATATTTATTGCTATTTTCTTTTTTTAGAAAAATGGACACTCATTATAAAAAATATAATTTTTCATCCAATTGAATTAAATTAACTATCATATTATTTTTAATCAAAATTTTTTATTTAATATATTTCTCTAAAATTAACCTAGCAGAGGGGGGGTATTTTCATTAAATTAATTAGATTTATATTCAGTACCTATTTAATTAAATAATCTATTAGTTATTCATTAGAATTATATTAAAAAATTTATTATTTCCTCATGTATTAAATTTAAATATAGTTTCGATCATATTCTTTGAGGAATTTTAAAAATTATATTTTTTAAATTTCTATTTAATTTTTATTATTAAAAACCAGTTAAATAAAAAAAAGTTTAACTTTAAGAATATTTAATTTTTTAAAATAGAATATTCAATATTATTAAATCCTAATACTTCACTAATTTGGATTTTTTCATTGGAAAAATTTTTTTTCAATATTTTTCATTATTTCACTTTTTCCTTGTCTTTCATATTAATAGTGATTTTATCATCATAATCAATAATTAGTATTTCTATTTCTATGCTTTCATTGTCTAAATCAAAAATTGTCATAATTATTTTGTTTAATGTTTCCAAATATAAGCTATCAACATTCAATGTTTTCAAATGATTATACATTTCATTTTTCACATTATCATTTTTACTTTTAAAGTATAATTTCTAGTTTTATCCATTAACCCTTTTTTTTTATTGAAAAATAGGCCGGAATACTCTTTTTCTTTGTTTGTTTGTATTATTTTTATATAAATTGCAACAGCAACTATTTAAAAAACAATCCTAAGGGGTAGGATGCCCATATATTATTACTTCCAATAAATAGGTATAATATGAATGTGAATATTAAAGGTCCAATTAATGCTGAAATACTTGAAACGATTCTAGATTCTAGTGCTCTTTCAATTCCCTCATAGTAAAATATTAAAAAACTATTACTTAATATATTGTATTATAGAATATTATTTTTGTTATTTTGTTAAAATTTTATTTTAAAAATTTAATTTTTTTTTTAATTTTCAAATAGTTAATTAATATTTTTGGCATGACTATTTTTGAAGGTAAGGATTATCACATTTTTATGAATTTATCAATCTTTATATATTTTCTCTATCAATAACTGTTATCATTTTTTGTTTGATTTGACAATCTCTACAATTTATTCATAGTTAAGTAGTTAAAATAAGTTTTTTTTTAAGTTTAATATAACTCAAAATAAGTTTAATAGGTTTATTAAGTTAAGTAGTTAAAATAAGTTTTTTTTTAAGTTTAATATAAATCAAAATAAGTTTAATAGGTTTAAATAAATTTAAAAAGTTAAAAAAGAATAATTAAAAAATTATTCTAGTTTTCAGTTAAATTTTCACTTAATTTTTTCAAATAATTAAGTTCTTTAGCAATTTTTGCTTGTTTGCTATGGCGTAATTCATTAGAATTATCTTTTAATGCACCTGTTGGACATACTGCCACACATTTTTGTGTATCTTTATTAATACACAAATCACACTTTTTTGCATGATTGCTATCCATATTTATTGCGCCTATTGGACAAACATTTCTACAAACACCACAACCAATACATTTTTCTTCATTGATTGTTATTGCTCCTCCGAGATATTCGATAGCTCCTTCAGGACAATTTAAAAGGCATGGTGCTTTATCAGGACTACAATGCATACAGAATAATGGTATTCCATCATATAAGTGAATTGCATTATTTGGGCATGACCTTTCACATTTACCACAATCAACACATTCTTCAGGATTTAAAACTAATTCTCTCATTGTTTCACCTTAGTCCTCGAAAGATTTACTTGCTCTTGTATCACTTGTTAATACATTAATCATACCTTTGGATTGTTTTTTATTGCCACCAGCAACTTTTGAAATATAATCTGCACGTTTTTTATCAACAAGTTTGTTTGTATCTACTAATGCGATAGCTCTTTTAGAACATGCCTGAACACATGCAGGTCCTTCGCTTCTGTCAATACATCTATTACATTTTTCAGAACTTTTATCATAAATGGTGATTGCACCAAATGGGCATGCTAAAGCACATAAACCACATGCAATACATTTGTCTGAATCAATTCCTTCATTTGTCATTGCTCCTGTAGGGCATATTACTTCACATGCAGGATCTTGACATTGTTGACAAAGAACTGGGTAGTAAGAACTATCATATTCTAAAATATTTATTCTAGAAGTTCCATGTAATGAACTACAAGCATTTTCACAGTCTTTACATCCATCACATAGGTCTCTTTGTACTAATATTTTTTTCAATGTTCTCACCTCAGATTCCAAATTCGTCGCATTGGTTATCTACATAATCTTGTATGGTTTGAACTTGTTCTTCACCTAAATGTTTGAATCTTTTTTGAGATTTTAAATATTCTACTACAGGTTTTCTTTCAGTTGGTCTATAAGTTACTTTAAATTCACCATTTTCAATTTCATATAATGGCCAGAAACCAGTTTCAACACTAAGTCTTCCAACTTCAATAGTTTTTGAAGGGTCGAATCCCCAACCAGTAGTACATGGTTGACTTAAGTGTATGTAAGCAGGACCTTTAGTTTCAATTGCTTTTTTAACTTTATTCATATAATCTTCAGGATATGAAATTGAAGCTGTTGCAATATATGGAATTCCATGTGCTGCCATAATCATAGGCATGTTTTTCTTAGGTTTATCTTCACCATAACTTATACTTCCACTAGGTGAAGTTGTAGTTGATGCACCCCAAGGAGTAGCTCCACTTCTTTGTATACCTGTATTCATATATGCTTCATTATCATAACAAATATAGGTTAAATTATGTCCTCTTTCCATAGCTCCAGAAATGGATTGTAAACCAATATCTACACTTCCTCCATCTCCACCAAATGCTATGACATTAACATCTTCTTTTCCTTGAGCTTTTAGCGCTCTTTCAACACCACTTGCCACTGCACCAGCATTCTCAAATGCAACGTGTACAAATGGGACTTCCCATGCTGTTTCAGGATATGGGGTTGTCATAACTTCAAGACATCCTGTTGCAGTAATTACAACTGTATTTTTTCCTGCTTGTTTAAGTGCTAATCTTACAGCTAATGCTGCTCCACATCCAGCACAACCTCTGTGTCCCGGTGCTAAAAGTTCTTCTTTAGGAAAATCCATTTTAGTCAACCTCCTCAACGCCAATCCAATTAATAATTTTAGTTGGGTTTTTAGTTCTTTCTAATACTTCATATATTGCAGATGGAGTAATGTCTCTTCCACCTAATCCAATAACAAAGTCTATGATTTCTTTACCTTCAACAGTAGTTTTTAAATCTTGATATAATGCTCCACCCATTCCAAAACTAATGTCTTTTTCCATTACTGCTATTTTACTTGCATTTTTAATAGCTTCATTAATTTTCTCACTTGGGAAAGGTCTGTATGAAACAATTCTAAGCATTCCAACTTTTTCTCCTTTCTCACGCATTTCATCAACTAATACTTTAACAGTACTACAAACTGAACCTAAACCAATAAAGATAATATCAGCATCTTCGCATTTGTAGGTTTCAATTAAATCATGTTCTCTTCCAAAAATATCTTTGAAGTCTTTCAATGCATCTTCGATTACTTCAACAGATTTGTTCATTGCAACTTCAACAGCATATCTTGCATCCATATAATATCTAGAATCTGTAAAACTTCCAACGGTAACAGGTTTTTCAGGATCTAAATAGGAATATTTTGGAACATAAGGAGGTAAAAATCTGTCTACTTCTTCTTGTTCAGGAACATCTACAATTTCATTAGTATGAGTAATTATAAATCCATCAATACATACCATTGCCGGTAATAATATATTTTCATTTTCTGCAACTTTAAATGCTGTAAGTGTTAAATCTAATGCTTCTTGTCCATCTTTAGCATAGAATTGCATCCATCCGGAATCTCTTTGTGCAATTGAATCTTGTTGATCGTTCAATATACATAACGGTGAAGAAATAGATCTATTTGCCTCTCCCATAACTATTGGAGCTCTCATACCTGCTGCTGCAAATAATACTTCGTGCATATACATTAATCCTTGTGAAGAAGTTGCAGTATATGTTCGAACTCCAGTACTACTTGCTCCTATTGCAGCACTCATTGCACTGTGTTCTGATTCTACCCTAATATATTCTGTATCAAGTTCACCATTTGCTACATAGTCAGCTATATATTCTGCTACAGTAGTCATTGGTGTAATAGGATAAACAGGAATAACATCTGGTTTAGCTAATTTTACTGCATTTGATATTGCAGCTGTTGCAGTCATAACTTTTTTAGTCATTTATTTCCCTCTCTATTAATTATCTATTTCCATTTTAATAGCATTGACTGGGCATTCATTTGAACATATACCACAGCCTTTACAAAAATCATAATCAATTTCGTATTCTTGGTTTATAGAACCTTCAGGACAAAATATATAGCAGTTATCACATTCCACACATTTTTCTTTATTTACAATAGGTTTGAATGTTCTCCAACTACCAGTTTTATTAACTCTTGTACTTCCAGGTTTATCTATAGTACACCCTACTGATGTTGTCATTTTAATCACCTTAATAATTATCCCATATCATAAGCTTTTCTAACAGCTTGAACATTTTTTTCTCCAATTTTACTTGGGAAGACATCTTTAATTACTTTTTCTAATGCTTCTATACTTACTACACCAGTTTTTTTAGCAAAATATCCTAAAATAATAGTGTTTACAATAGGTCTTCCTAAAATATCTAATGCTACTTTGGTTGCATCAATTTTATGTATGGGCACTTTTTCACTTTTAATATCTTTGTGTGTATTAATAATTACATCACTATTTTCTTTAATTCCAGAATATATATCAACTACATCTGCTAATCCATCATCTAATACTAAAATGTGGTCAGGATTATAGATTTGATATCTAAGTTCGATTGGTTTATCATCAATTCTTGTGAAAGCAGATACTGGTGCGCCTCTTCTTTCTACACCAAATGATGGAAATGCTTGACTGTATTTACCATCTTCAAAAGCTGCTTTAGCTAAAATCTCTGCAGCTGTTACAGCACCTTGGCCTCCACGTCCATGATATCGAATTTCAATCATTTATTTTTCCTCCATTTTCTTGTGATGATTAATAATTCATTAAATCTATCATGTATAATCATTATAAATTACTAAGTATATAAATTTTTATATTTTTAATGTTAAATCATTATAAATTCTTAAATTTTTAAAAGCATTAAACCATATTATTTTTTTAAATTCAAATTTAAAATTATTATAATTATTAATAGAATATTATAATTCGTAAAAAAAGCTTTAAAATATATTTTAAGATTTAAATATAAAAATTCAACCCTATTAATTTTAAATATTACTTTACTATATTTTGATAATTTTACTGATTTTTTAAAAATCTTTTTTATATCTTTCATGATAAATTCATAAGATATGTATTATTAATTAATTAAAAAAATACTTGTAATATTATGATTTATCATATCTAGTAGAATTTAAATATATCAGATAATTTAAAATTTATATAATATTATTATTTTTTATAAATATTTATGATAGGGTTTAAAAAAAGAAATTGTATAATAAAAGTATTTAAATTATTATTTAATTTTTTTTTATACAGTAATTTTCTTAGCGTTTTTTTATTTTATTGTGTAATTGTTTGCTAGATTGTTATAACTGATATTTACTATCTACTATTGATTGAAAATATTCATCGCCATTTATAATGTTTATGTCCTTTTATATATTACTTAAATACTTTCATAGTTCATATTAAAAAGAGAAATACATATCCATAATTACTAATAATATTTAAAATAATATATTAATATATAAATTAAACAATTATTATTGTAATATAAATTTACATTTGTAGTCTAAAAGGGATAAATATGAAAATTCTTATAATTACGGGAAACTTAGCATATCCTAGAATTAAAGAAGTTATTAAAGATTCGTCTGAGGAAATTATTCTTCATAAGGCAGATACTCAGGTCGCTGCTTTTTTAACTCCAAATAAAATCATTAAAGAAATTAGGGAAAATTTTCAAAATGAACTGGATAATATAGATATGATTTTAGTTCCAGGTTTAATTAGAAGATCTACTGATGAGATTAATAAAGAATTTAATATTCTCACATTTAAAGGCCCAACAGATTGTGCTGATTTAGGCATGGTTATTGATTTGATTAATGATCTTGAACTTGCAACTGATAAAGCGGCAGATAAATTAATTGAAGAAGAAAAACGAAAAAGAGCATTTCAACTTATTAAAGAATTTGAGGAAGATGTAGAAAAAAGAGATGAGCTACTTAAAAAACCTAATAATATTTTAGTAGGTAATTTGCCAGTAGGAGAGGATTTTCCTATAAGAGTTTTATCTGAAATTGGAAATGCGCCATCACTTCCTAAGGATGTGTTAATTAAAAAGGCACGTCATTTTGTTGAAAGTGGTTCTGATATGATTGATATTGGAATGGCTGCAGGTGAAGATAATTCTCATTTGGTTCCTGATTTGATTAAAACATTAAGGCCTATTGTTGGAGATAAACCTTTAAGTATTGATACATTGAATCCTAATGAAATTAAAGTTGCCCTTGAAAACGGTATTGATTTAGTTTTAAGTTTGGATTTAGGTCATGCTGAAGAACTTGTACCATTACTTAAAAAGTATGATGTTCCAGCAGTTCTTCTCCCTACAAATTTTGCAGTAAATAAGGTTCCTCATACTGTAGAAGAAAGACTTGAATATATTGATGAATTAATTGGATATTGTAGTAAATACTCTCAAGATGGTCAAATTGACTTTATTGCAGATTTAATACTTGACCCGGTAAATAGTAGCAGTATTGTTGAGTCTATTATTGCATGTAAGGAATTTAAAGACAACAATCCTTATCCGCTATTTTTTGGTGTAGGTAATGTAACTGAACTTATGGACACTGATTCGGTTGGTGTTAATGCACTGCTAGCAGGTATTGCTATGGAAATTGGTGCAAGTGTTTTATTTACTCCTGAAGAAAGTGGTAAAGCTGAAGGCAGCGTATATGAATTGGCTGTTGCCAGTAAAATGATGTTTCTTGCTAAAAACAGACAATCTATTCCTAAAGATTTAGGTATTAATCTTCTCAGATTTAAAGACAAAAGACAAAGGTCAGATGTTCTTGGGGAGGTTCTCTATGAAGATGATTTAAATATTCGTCATATATTCGCAAAAGAATCACCTAAATTTGTATATGATCGTGCTGGAAGCTTTAAAATACGTGTTAATTATGGAGAAAGATTTGAAGATAGTAGTATTATTGTAACTCATTTTAAAAAGGCTTCTGCAGATATTGTTTTTGAAGGTAAATTTCCAAAAGAAATATATGATGAACTTGTAAGACAAGGTTTAGTTTCAAGAATGGATCATGCAGCATATTTGGGAAGTGAACTTCAAAAAGCATATATTGCAATGTTAACTGGCAAAGATTACATTCAGGATTTTGACCTATTTAATCCTCCACTTGATTTAAACAGTGATTAATTAAAAGAAGTTAATTTAAAAAGTTATTTTTAATATTAAAACTGTTATTATAAATTAAAAAAGTTTATTTTTAATTATTAAAGTTTATTTTTAATCAAAAGCAGTTTATTTTATTAATTAATAGTATTTTATTTTTATTAATTAAAGCAAGCTGATTTATGCAATAATTATTTTATTATATTAGATGCTCTTAAAACAAGTTTTTTTATAATTATGTGTATATAAAAAGAAGAGATAATCTAGAAATTCTTTAAATTGAAAATAAAAAAAATAAGAAGAGTGTATAAAAATACTCTAAGTTTGTTCTTCTTCTTCTCCTCCAGGATATGGTTTATCATAGGTGTCATGGGCACCACCATCAAGAGAACCGGATTCACTTACTTTTACTGTATGTCCATCATCTCCTGCATAGTAGGTGTTTCCATCACTACTGGTATCTGAATATGCATTTCCAGATTCATATCCATCATTGTTTTCATTGGAAGTATCTTTGGAGGAGGTATCATTTACTGTCATGTTGTTTGTTGTATTTTGGTTTATAGAATCTGTATTAGTTATTTCATCATCACCTTTACTGCCCATAGCAAATATAGTTCCAACAACAACTAAAATAACAGCAACTACAAGGATTAATATGATGTAATCTTCCTTTTTCATTTTTCCTCACCTTATTTTTTAGTTATTTAATATATTAAGATAAATTTAATTATATAATATACTGTACAATCACTTTAAATTTTCTAAATTAAATTATTTAAAACTTTTCAATCTTTATTTTTTCATTTAAATTTTTTTTTAAATTAAATCTATTTTAATAAAATATTTCTTTATTTTATTATTTTTTTTAAGACTATTTTTTTTAAAATTTATATTAATTCAATGCATAAAAACTATTTATTATATTTGCAATGTTTGAACTAATGTTATTTCCACGCCATTCTAACATTACTCTTTTTCCATTAACTTCAAAGAATGCTAATCTATAATCTCCTCTTGTATTGGAGTGGAGGGCTACATAAACTATTTCATGCCCATCGTAGGTTATATTTTCTGTTTTAGGTCCTTCATCTACATTATTTTCTCCTTTTGCAAAATAGTCCCAGTCACCATTATACATAGTATTTCCATTATTATCATTACTGTAGACTGTAATGTATAATGTGTCATTATCTGTTCCATATAAGCTATATCCAGGATAATCTGTAACATTACCATTTTGATATTCTTTAGGAATCATACAAGTATATTCGTTAATATTAGTTTTAACACCATTAAATGAAGTGCTTGTAGTTTTAGTATTGCCAGATTCATTAAAAATAATTAAACCTGTAATAATTAATATTAAAATTATTATCCCGATAATTAAAGTTTTCTTATTCATTTTATCATACATTATGTTTTTTTTAAATATCCTTAGTATATTAAAAAATTTTTAATAATAAATCATTCGATATATTAGAAAATTTTAATAATTTAATAATTATTATTCTTATATAATAAATGATATATAAAATAAAGTTTAAAAATTTTATTGTAAAAATAAATATAATTTAATATAAATATTTATAATTAATATTTAATTTAACTAATTAAATTATTATTGCTTTTAAGGGTAATTATATGGAAGATATAAGTTTAAAAGATATAGATAAAGGATTATTAGAGAGAAATTATGTTTCAAATTCTGAGATAACAACTTCTGTTTATTTAGCATTGGCCTTATCTAAACCCGTTCTTATTGAAGGACCTCCAGGGGTTGGAAAAACAGAACTTGCAAAAACTATTGCAGATTCATTAAATAGGGATTTTTACAGAATCCAATGTTATGAAGGAATTACTTTTGAGCAAATTGTTGGAGAATGGAATTATCAAAAACAACTGCTAGAGCTTGAAGCAGTTAAAGGTAAAAATCTTGAAATTTCAACAGATATTTTTAAAGAGGAATATTTTATTAAAAGGCCTTTACTTAGAGCATTTTCAACTAAAAAAAATTCAATATTACTTATTGATGAAATTGATAAGGCAGATGAAGAGGTAGAAAGTTTTTTACTTCAGGCATTAGGTGAAAAGGAAATTACTGTAAATGATTTAGGTACTTTTCCATTAAATAATGATTTAATTGTTATTTTAACTTCCAATTCTCAAAGGATGTTGCTTGATGAGACTAAAGATAGATGTTTGTTCTTATATATTTCATACCCTTCAGTTGAAAGAGAAATAAATATTGTAAAAACTAAAGTTCCTGAAGCTGATGAAGGACTAATTGAAAAAGTTGTTAATTTGGTTCAAGAGATTCGTAGCCTTAATCTTCTTAAAAAACCATCTGTTAGGGGAAGTGTAGACTGGGTAAGATCTGTAATGAATTTAAAAACAAGCAATCAAGACGAAGCACTTAAAGCAAGTATTGGTTCTGTTGTTAAAAATCAATCTGATAGAGAAAGAGTAATGAAAAAATTATTTGATGAATAGATAAAATTCAATATATTTTTATTAGTTTTAATCTAAATTATTAAAATGAAATTTTAAATGTATTTATGTATAATTTTTAAGTAGTTTATCAGTGTTATTTTAATTTTTTTACTCTTTGTAATATTTTATTTTAGTTATTAATTTTAATTTTGGAATTTATAGTAATTATTTATTTTTTTAATTTTAAAGTTAGCTTTGATTTAGATATACATTTGTTTTTAGAGATGTGATTTTTATGGTGGATGTTAATCAAATTGTTGATTTGTCAAATCATTTACGGGATGAAGGTATGACTGTAAGTATACGCACTACTCAAACAGCATATGATGCCTGCATGCTTTTATCTCATTCTAATAAAAAAATATTAAAAGAAGCTTTAAGATCTGTTTATGTTAAAAACAAGTATGATATTCCAAAATTTAATAAGGCATTTGATAAAATTTTCCAATCTCCCACAGACAAAGCTTTTAAAGATGAAGCTTCCAGTAAGAAAATTGCTCAAAATAATTTTAAGCATTCTAATAAAATGCGAATCGTTAAAAAGAAAAACACTAAATCTTCTTTAAATCAAAAATTTAAAAACAAGCGTGAAATGGAAGAGTATATGGGAACTCCTCCTCTTTATGATTCTGAGGATTTGGAGCGAGACGGAGAATTGTTAAATAAAGATTTGAGTAAAATCAATCAATTTGAACCGCGAATGTTGGAATTATGTCAGGAATTGGGTCGTAGAATTGCAAATAAACGTTCTAGACGTGAAGCTCAATCTAAAACTAATAAGATTGATATTAGAAAAACTATAAGACAAAACTTAAAATATGGTGGAACTACAATTGACCTTGTTAAAGCTCGTCCAAGACCTCATAAAAATCAACACTTGTTTTTAGATGATATTAGTGGGTCTTGTGAATGGATTAGTAGTTGGTTTTTTATGTTGATGTATTCTTGTCAAACATCATTTAAAAATTCAAGAACCTTTGAATTTGATAATAAAACTATTGAAACCACTGATGCTTTAAAATCTAAATATCTATATGAGGCATTTGTAAATGTTAGGGATATTCGTATTAAAAATTCTATGATACATGGTACATCAAATATGTATACATCGTTTAAATCTTTTATGAAACAATCAGATATTACCAATAAAACATATGTAGTAATTTTATCTGATTGTAGGGACTGGGCAGGACCAAAAGATGATGGAATTCAGCGAAGTGTTGAATTAATTCGCCAAATATCTTCTATGGCAAAAAAAGTTATTATATTAAATCCTGAAGATAGAAAAAAATGGGATATTGTAGATAGTTGTGTATCATTATACCGTGAGGCGGGTGCTCAAGTTTATGAGGTTAATACTTTAAATCAACTTGCAGATTTTGTAATGAATATGCATTAATTTTATTTATTAGTATTTTTTAAAATTATAAATTAGTAAAATTATTATCATTAAGTCTATAAATTACAGTGATATTATGGTAGTATGTACAAAATGTGGAGATCCTAAGGTTGTCCTTAGCCGTAAACAATCAGGTCAATTTCTTTGTAAGGATTGTTTTATAAAAAGCATTAATAAAAAAGTTCAACAAACAATCAGAAGAGAGAAATTAATCCAAAAAGGAGATAAGGTTATGGTTGCATTATCTGGTGGAAAAGATAGTGTTGTTACCTTGGATATTTTAAATTCATACTACAAGCGCTATGTTATTGATTTATGTGCTGTAACTATTGATGAAGGAATTAAAGGTTATAGGGATGATGGTGTTGCTATTGCCAAAGCTCATGCTAAAAATTTAGGTATAGAACATAAAGTTGTAAAATTTAAAGATTGTTTTGCAATTGATTTAGATGAGATTATGGGATATGAAAATCATAGGGGATCATGTACATATTGTGGGGTATTTAGGCGCTGGATTATTAATCGTGAAGCAAGAGAATTTAATGCGACAAAAATCGCAACAGGTCACAATCTTGATGATGAATCTCAAGCTATTTTAATGAATTATCTTGAAGGAAATATTAACAATCTTTCTGCTTTAGGTCCATTAACCAGTTCTAAAAGTCCTAAATTTACTCCTAAAATTAAACCTTTAAGAGAAATTCCTGAAAAAGAAATAGGTTTATATGCTATGGTAAAAGACTTAGATGTTCATCTTGCAGGTTGTCCTTATGCTCATGAATCTTTTAGGATGGAGGTAGGAAATATTTTAAAAGACCTATCAAAAGAACATCCGACTATGATGTATTCTATATTAAAAGGTTATGATAAAATTAAACCACTGGTTCGTGAAAACTATCCTCCACAATTTCATATGGGCGATTGTGTTAAATGTGGTGAACCTTCTTCAAATGAACTATGTAGAGCATGTACATTTTTAGAAGAATTAGGTCATGAAGTTCAATTATAATCATCAGATTATAAAAGTTTATTGTAATATGATGAAATTTTCTTATTATATTATATTTATCCAAAAATCACTAATTATAAAATACTATGTGGTGTAAAATATGTCTTATAAATTAATATTTAAAGAATTAAATGAAGAAAGAGAGTTGTCATCTAAAACTACTATTCGTGATGTTTTAGAAGATTTAAATATTTCTCAAGAAACAGTTGTTACAAAACAAAATGGTGATGTTGTAATTGAGGATAATGAGATTCATGATGGTGATGAAATTCAGATAATCCAAATTATATATGGTGGTTAATTAATACCTAAATTTTATCATAATCAATAATTATTGTTTTTATTATTTTATTAAATAATAATTTTTTATATTATATTATTTTAAAATACATATTCGGTGATATTATTAAAGTTAATTATGATTGTGCTCCTTGTTTTATGCGTCAAGCAAAAGATGTATTAGATGAGATTACAGATGATGAAGATGTAAAAGTAGAGATTATGTCTTCAGTATTTAAATTACTTGCTAAAGAATACTATAAAGGAGCTAACTCAAATTGGACAGGTTCTAAAATCCACCGTTTAATAAAAGATCAAACTAATTCAGAAGATCCTTACTATTTAAGGAAAAAACAGTCTAATGAAATGGCAAAATCTTTTATGAGGGAGATTTATAATATTTTAAAAGAGGATGATTCACTTGAAACTTCTGTTAAGATAGCTATTGTTGGAAATATTATAGATTTTGGAGCTTATCCTAAAGACACTGATTTTAAACATTTAATTGAAATAAATTTGAATAAGGATTTACAAATCAATCAGACAGATTTACTTGAGGATGCTTTAAGAAAACATAATAAAGTCTTATATTTAGTAGATAATGCTGGCGAGATTGTATTTGATAAAATACTTCTTGAAAAAATTAAGTCATATGGTTTGGATATAATTCTTGCTGTTAAAGAAGCACCAATTGTAAATGATGCATGTATGGTAGATGCTCTAGAGGCGGGTTTAGATGAATATGCTGAAATTGTAAGTACAGGTGAAGACACTGTAGGGGTAGTTTATGAGGAATTTTCAGATGATTTTAGAAAAATATTTGATGAGTCTGAATTTATTATCTCTAAAGGCCTTGGAAACTTTGAAGGTTTAACTGAAATAGATCTTTCAGATAAAGAGGTATTTTATCTAGCATGTGCTAAATGTCCAGTAAGTTCTAGATTAATTGGTATAGATTTAGGAGAAATGTTTTTACTTAAAGATGATGGGTCTTTTTTAAATAAATAATTTTTAAAGTGGTAAAATGATTGTAGGTTTTATTGGTTTTGGACAAGTATCATCAACATTATCAAATATTCTCAGTTCTAATGGCATTCAAACTGTTACAGTTGTAAAGGATAGAAGTCAAAAAACAAATAAATTAGCTGTAAAATCAGATGTAAGAATAATAGATTCATATGAAGCATTACTTTTAGGATCGGATATTGTAATATCTGCAAATTCTCCGGCAAATGCATTAAATATCGCTGATAAATATGCGGATTATATGGGTGATGGTATTTATGTGGATTTAAATAATATTTCTCCAAACACTACATATTATATGGCAGATTTATTTGAAAAACCTAGAAGGATTGTTCCTCAAGAAGAAAGCAGTAGATTAAATTTTTTTAAAAAGAAAAATGATGTGGATATAAGAAATAATTTTGTTGATGGTGCAATTATAGGTAATGTATCTAATAAACCTCCATTGATAATTCTATCTGGTGTAAGGGCGAACGAGCTAGCAATTTTAAATAATTATGGATTAAATGTAAAGGTTTTAAGTAAAATTCCTGGAGATGTAGCTACATTAAAAATTCTTAGAAGTTTATATACAAAAGGGGTTTCTGCAGTTTTAATGGAAGCTTTTGAAACGGCAAAAGAAATGGATCTGGAAGAACAATTATTTGAGATTTTATCTATCACTGAAGGCGAAAATTTTGAGGAAAAATCAAAATCTAGATTAAAAAATACTTATGCAAATTCTAAAAGAAAAGTTGAAGAAATGGATGAAGCATTAGAATTTTTAGATGAGGTTTCTAAAGGTAAAAAACATATTATGACTAAAGCAACAAAAGATAAGTTTGATTCATATTAAATTTTTAAAAAAAGAAAAAATAAATCAATATTCGGCTCTTAAGCTGAATATTGTATTATTCTAAATCATCTACACTGTTGGTGTAAATTCTTAAAGATTCTATTCACTAATCTATTGTTAATTGGTTATTTTCTGTTTCATCATATAATTGAATTTCAATTGTCTGTTTTGGACTTTTTATTATAGCTATTTCTTTAATATCACTAAATAGGTCAATACTATTTAGAAATATTTCATGAGGTTCTTCAAAAATTACATTGTAATTTTTGGATGCACATCTTTTGTATATGTATGGTCTTTTAAAATTTTATTAAAATCTTTTAATTCCATTTTAAAATCTCCCAAAGTTTTTTAATAGTTATCTAAAAAATTTATTATTCCACAGATTATTAACCAAATTCCAACAATTAAACCAAGTATAAATGAGTTAGCAATATATGTAACAATAATTATATAGAGTAAACCTGATACGATTCCTCCAATCCCTTTATAAAATCCATATTTATTGTTTCTATTTGAGAGGGTTTGAATTAAACCAATTATTATTAAAAATATCCCTCCAAGATAGGGACTTACACCTGTTAAAGATCCCATAATATTTTGTTTAAATAGGTATGAGAAACTTAAAACTAATAATAGAAAACCGAGAATGGTATTTATAATACTAATATATGTATCATAATCTGCTTGGTCAACTCCACATAATAATAAATATATTGACATTAATAATATGGATAAACCTACAATTGCCTCATTTTGAATATATCCAAGTAGGGGAAAGATTATTACAATTATTCCCAGCATTATAGATATAATACTCATAAGTTCTCTTTTCATTCTAATCCTCCAATATTATTAAAATTAATTATCATTTTAAAAATTATTATTTAATTACTTTTTTATTATTTAATTAATTTTTCATTTATTTTATAGTTTCCAAATAAATATTTAATTTTTTAAAATATTATTAGCATGTTAATTTTTAAAGTTACATCACGTTTTAGTAAAGTGGTAAGTGATTAATTTTTGTTTTAGAATAATTAAAATCGCCACATTCAACTTCTGCTTTCCATTCGTTTTTGCACTCACAATCATAATCAATTTTATCTTGTGTAAGATTCGTTTTTATAATTAAATGTTTTAAGTCTTTATTGCATTTTTTACAATTGTATGGACCCCTTCTAGATCCAAATGCTGATGTGTCCATAAGGGAAGGTATTGAAACTTCATCTCTAATACGATTAATAACCTCTACAGCAGACCATATCCAAGGAGGTTTGTAGGAATTTTCTCGCCATAATCTTTCAATTAATGTTTTTCCATGAATTGTTGCAGGACAATATGATAATCTATCTACACCAATGTTATTACAATATATTCCAGTTTCAATTGCTTCATTAATAGATTCCTTTTCAGATAAGAGTATAGGTTTAAGAAAAATATATGGTTTTGATTTAATATTATATCCTTTTTCTTTCATTTTTTTGATAATATTCACTGCATTTTCAAAGTCTTTTAGTGTAAAACCTTTATTAATATTATATAATCTTGTTTTATCATTTGATGTTTCAAGACCCATACTTATTTCAAATAATTTATCTTCAATTATATTAAAAACTTCTTCTATTACATCTTCTTTAACATATTCCGGTCTTGATTCAACAACAATTTCAGAAATTTCTTCACTTTCTGATAATATTTTAAGTATTTCATCACGAGCTTCCTTTGGAACTTCTTTAGGATTTAAGAAACTTCCTGAAGCAAATATTTTTATTGCTATTTTATCATCAGATTTAAAATCTTCTTTATATGGATGTTTTTCAAGTTCATTTTTAAATAATTCAATAATTTTATTTGATTTCACTGGTTTCTGTGTACAATCATTTATATAACTGCACATTGTACATCCTCCACTTGGACCTAAAGCCCATGAGCAACCTTCTGTTGCAAGAATTACAAATATACTTTTTCCCTTGCCGGAGTATAGCAAATCTTCATTATACCAACTAGTTGATACCTGCTCTGGAACTTTAGCTTTTATCCTTTCTGTGGATTCTTTTCTGATTTGTTTATTTAATTCTTGAATTTCCATATAATCACATCATTGTTTTAAGAGTATTTATCATTTTTTTTATTTAAAAAAGTAAATGTTTTAATTTAATCTAGGAAATATTTTCTATGTTTTTTAGGTAATAACATATATATAAGTATTGCAAGATTGAACCTATAGAAATTCCACATACTAAATCCATATAAATTCCAATATCCTCTAATGGAATATAAATGCAAATATGCCTGCTAATAGGATTTATCTAAAAATTTTTATTATGCTTAGGACAAGTGAAGTTGTTCCTTTACCAATTGCTTGAAATAAATTGCCTGCTTTACTACCTTAATGCATAAGAACTATAAAGAAACACATAATTTTCATTGCTTCAACTATTTTAGGTTGAAGTGCTTCACTGTTAGAAGAGTATGTAATAATAGTGATAATTGTTGTGCAAATATAAAGATAATTATACACATAATTAGTGCAATTATCATTGATAATTTACTACTATAATTTAGTGTGGTTTTAAAATTTGTATAATTTTTAGCACCATAAGCAACTCTTTCTACAGTTAAAGCAGCTATACCTATACTAGTCAATGGACACATTGCAACATTAACTAATTTTAATGTTGAACTATATGTTGCAACTGCAATGGTTCCTGTAAGAATTGTTAACCAGTAATTTATTAATATGGTGGTAAAATTTGTAACAAAAATGTTCTATGCTTGAAGGAATACCTACGAATAAAATATCCTTGTAAAGGGTTAAATCCTTTATATAATGTTTTAATTTAATTTTTATATAATTATCTTTTTTAATAACTATCCAATATATATTGTAGTAATAATAGTCGCTATAATACTTAATATTATGGAATGAATTACAATATTTTATGCATTTTCATATTTTTTAGCACTAATATATCGTCCAATAAGACTATTTGCTCCTGCACCTAATCCATTTGCTAAACCTATAAATGCTACATATACCGGGCTTACAAATCCTAATCCTGCTACTGCATTTGGACCTAATCCTGAAACCCATACTGTATCTATTATATTGTTTAACATCATAAATAAATTACTTAATATTATAGGTATAGCTAATTTATTAATTGCTTTTTTTTGGATTATTTACTATTAATTCCATATTTTTTTATCGTGACGATGTATTATACCGTGCATTACTATTCCTCATTTTAAATAGTATTTCTTTAAATTAAAATTATTTTTTAGTTCTATTTTGTAAAAAATAATATTTAAGTTTATGTTAAGTGATTGATATAAAAATAATGGCTGTATTAAAATTTATTTGATTGAATATATATTGTGGCTCACACAACTAATATTTTTATAATTTTTTCTATTAATTATCATTTATATTATTTACTCTATAATCTTTATATATGGATATTTATGTAGGATTGTTTATTTATGGTTTTAAAAGATGATATTATTAATCAGCTCATATTAATCCTTTAAAAATATAGGTAAATATGAGAAAAATTATTGAATTAGATAAAGAAAATGATTTAGAAATAGTGAAGAATCTGAATATTTTCATGATTCATTAACATATGAATAAAAATTTAATCAAAAAAAGGGGCAAAAATTTATCTATAAAATTTGCATTTATCATTATAAAAAAAATAAAAAAAGAAAAAAGAAAAAAATATTAAATTTAGAAACTAGAGATTACATCTCCTAATAATTTAATAGATTCTTCTACATTTTTACCAACAGGTGAACCTGCTACGTATTGGGTTACACCTTTTTCAGCTAAACCTTCAATTTTTGGAATAAACTCATCAGGAGTACCACATACTGAGAATGCATCGAGAGCTTCATCAGTTACAGCACCAATAGCTCCACCAAAGTCACCTTTAGCTAAGAATTCACCCATTTTGGTGTTGTATCCATCGGGTAATCCATGTCTTTCAATAACAGGAGGTGGGGATCCAGCTGCAATAAATGCAACAACAATTTTTGCTGCGTTTTTAGCTGCATCAGAGTCAGGTCCGATGGAAGTAGCAGTATATGCACCTACATCAAATTCTTTTGCACCAGCTGCATCTATTCCTTTTTTAATCATTGGCATAGCAGCATCATAATCTTTAGGGTTTGATGCGTTAATTAATACACCATCTGCGATTTCTCCAGCGGTTTCTAACATTTTAGGTCCTTGTGCTCCCATGTAAATAGGGATGTGTTCTTGGACAGCTTTTACTCCACCTAATTGTGCTCCAGCTTCGGTTTTGCCTCCTGTTAATAATGTGTTAATATCAGCAATTGCTGATTTGATAGTGGAAACAGGTTTAGTCCATTCAATTCCTAAAGCATCAAAGGTTGCTTTGTCTCCAGGACCAATACCGAAGGTAGCTCTTCCGTTTGTAATTTCATCAATAGTTGCAATTGCAGAAGCTGAAATAGCAGGACTTCTTACATAGGGGTTGGTTACACCAGGACCCATTTTAATGGTCTCTGTATTTGTTGCTAATGCAGCTAAGGTTTCGTATACGTTTTTGTTGTTATAATGGTCTGTAATCCATGTGTATTCAAAACCGACATCTTCTGCTAATTTTACTAATTTTATAATTTCATCCAAAGGTTGATTTGGAACAAATTCGATACCTTATCACCATCATTTAATATATTAAAGAGTATATAAAGAACTTTTTATTTGAATTTAATAGAAAAGTTTAAATATAAACTGAATTTTTTTTCATTTTTTCATTAATTTAGAAGGTGATATTACTTTTTAATTTTTTAGTATTACTTAATATTTTTAAAATAATTTTTATAATATTTTATTAATTTTCGAAAAATTCATAAAAAATATTAATTTAATATCATTTATATACATTCTATTAATTAAAAATATTGTTAATACAATATTAAGTTTCATATAAATCTTCTAATAATAATTTACTATATTTTGCAATATTTTCCAATAGTTTTTGTTAATGTTATGACTTTGTATATATTATGTACTA
Organism: uncultured Methanobrevibacter sp.; assembly: GCF_905235195.1. GTDB lineage: Archaea > Methanobacteriota > Methanobacteria > Methanobacteriales > Methanobacteriaceae > Methanarmilla. Next base: position 28,953 of record NZ_CAJOKH010000004.1, read on the forward strand.
TATGTTATTGGCGTTGGTTTAAGTCAATATGTATAATCAACATTATGACAATGATGACTGTTTTTTCACATATAGTGAAACTTTATCATGTTTATATAATTATTATTTAATTATATCATTTTTTATATGTTTTTTTAATGAGGACCCAATAATAGTATTGGGTGTGATGTTGGTTTAGTAGATGTGGTGATATTTGATTGTTATTTTTATACAATTATTGTGTATTTTTACTCGTCTATGTTCTTTTTTGTGTACTTCGAACTATTTTTTTATGGT
>NZ_CAJOKH010000005.1 GCF_905235195.1 uncultured Methanobrevibacter sp.
AATGTATTTTTAGGGGCCTTAATCATATCACTAGGATTTAACTCAAAAACAGCAATACAACAATTATCTGAGAACTGAAAAATTCAGACCCCTAAAAATATTTTTAATTAAATTTGATAAAACAGTTTATTTTGGTGTTGAGTAAGTCTATTCTTCTTTATAGTTTATTTTCTATGAATTATATTATTAATTATACTTTTATCTATTTCATCAAATAATCTTAAAAGGATTAAACATATAAAGTAAATTATTATTCCAAGAATTGTACCCATCCATAAATTTACTCCTATATAATATAATACAAGTCCCATAATTACTGATGATATAATTATTTTTATTACATCATATAGGATTTTTATTGAAGGATGATAATCTGTTTTATAGATTAAAATAAACATTAAGACAAATATGTAAATTTCACTTACTACTGTGGATATTGCTGCACCAAGTTCTTGGTATTGACTTATTAAAAATAGATTGAGTAGGACATTTACAAGTACTGCAGTTCCATATATTTTTGTATTAGTTCTTTCTTTATGTATTGAATTTAATAGTAATCCGCCGGATCCATTAATAAATAAAAATGGTATGGTAAATATTAAAAATTGTATAATAATACTTGAGGATATATATGATTTACCATAAATTAAAGTGATTATGCTTTCTGCATAAATAAATACACCAATGCTTATAGGAATTGATATTAAAAGCAAATACTTTACTGATTTTTCATAGGATAATTTAAGTAAATTGTCTGAATTTTTATATAGTTTGCTCATCACTGGAAATATTACAGCAGTATAAACTGTGTATAAGGTTGTAAGTATAGTAATTATTTTATAAGATGCATTATAAATTCCTGTAGAGAATGCAGTAGTTAAAAAACCTAACATGGCCATATCAATATTAAAATATATGCTATTAAATAAATTCATTAATCCAAATGGTATTGATCTTTTAATCAATAACTTCCAGTATTTAAAATTAAATTTATATTTAGGGCTATAGATTTTTTTTGAAACTTGAATACGTAAGTATAAATAAGAAATTATATATGAAATTAAATAGGATAATGTTATGCCAATTAATCCTAAATTTAAATAAGCACATATTATTACTAATGACAATAGTATTAATGAATTAATTAATGTACCTTTTGCAGTGTATGCCATCTTTTCATATGCTTGAAAAACAGCACTAAAAATTAGATTCATATTTACAAAAAGATTTTCAATACCTATTAATAAACAAACAGTAATGACAATCTTTGTATCACCTTTAAGATACAAAATTAATCCTATAAAACTAATTACAAATATTGAAGAAATTATTTTTAGTGGAATTGCATTATTTAGAATGCCGGGTAAAAGATTATGTTCTCTTGATACATCCCGAATAAGTAATTGACTTATTCCAAAATCCATAAACATTCCAAAAACAACAGAAAGTGATATTGCAAAGGATAATATTCCAAGATTGCTAGCTCCAAGATATCTTGCTATTATAATGGTCCATAAAAAACCACATATTGCAGTAATTATCTGTGAGGACATCATCCATCCTGAATTTTTAAATATTTTTAGAATTTCACTCATAATTTCAACTTTTTTTAGATTAAAATTTATTATTTAAACAAATCATTTAATATGGTTTATAATAATATTTAAGATTATGATATTTATAATTACACGCTGATTTTTTTATTTATTTTTTTATAAAAGCTATTGATTCTTATTTAAAAAGGTTTAATTATAATCTTGAAAAATAAATTGATTTTTTATGAGTTAAAAATTCTTGTTTTGAGAAGTTTATAATTTGATTTTAGATTATTTAACAATTAATTATTCTTGAATTCTTTTGTTTAATGTATTTAACTAATTTTACAATAATGATAATTTATATTTTTATGAATTATTAATCATATATTTATGTGAATTATTAATCATGTTTAAAAATTTCTTTTTAATATTTAGAAAGTTTTAAGATAATTTTAAGGCAATATAAATTCTTTATTTATTATATATAATAAATTATTATTTCATCAATTTTGATTTATGTCTATAAGTATATTATAAATAAATACTAAATTAATAAATAATTAAATAATTATCTTAAATTTTTAAATTTTAATTTTTAATATAAAGGAGATATTATATGAATATTTATTTCAAGAAAATCGCAGTACCTATTTTTAATAAGGCTCAAAAAAGTAATTTAGGTAGAAAATCAATTAATATAGCCTTTTTAACACGTAAATTTATTTGGAGGTTTAATAATACAAGTACTGCTGGAATATATCTTGTAAAAAATATGCATAAAATCTTCAATACTAATCCTAAATTAAACTATGGAAGTCAAATAAAAGAGCTTTTAGATAAAGTGAATATTAATATTGCAGATGATGATTTTATATTTTTCCTTGATGAATTTAAAAATTTATCTTATAATAATACTAAGATAGAAAATATTTCCATTGATTATTCTAAAGCACTTAATAATTCTTTACATGATTTTAAAGAATTTTATTCTCAAAAAAAAGCAAATAAAAATATTGATTTTATTCAAGACCAATTAGATATGCTTGAAGGTACTGAATTATTTATATTGAAAATTATAGATGCTATTAAAAGTTCTAATAGGCAGGACAAAGATAAATATATCAGTTTTTTTGAAAATATTATTAATAAAAAAGCTACTCATTTTGAAGAAGCATTACAACGTATTTTATTTTTCAATCAAGTTTTATGGCAAACAGGTCACTTGCTAAATGGACTAGGACGTTTAGATAAAATTTTAAATGATTTGTACTATGAAGATATAAATAACAATTTTTTAACAAAAGAAGAAGCATTTAATCTTATTAAAAACTTTATAAAATCTTTACACTCTTATTATTGGTATAAAAGTAATGCTCTAATGGGGGATACTGGACAGGTAATAATTTTAGGTGGAAAAGAAACAGATGGAACATATTTCTCTAATGATTTGACATATTTGTTTATAGAAGCAATAAAGGAACTTCAATTACCTGATCCTAAAGCACTTCTTAGAGTAAGTAAAGACACTTCAAGAGATTTAATTGAATTATCTTTAAAAACAATGAATACTGGTTGTGGAAGTCCTCTTTTATCTAATGATGATATTGTTATTAATAAAATGATTGAATTTGGATATGACACAGAAGATGCATATAATTATGTCGTATCTGCATGCTGGGAGCCTAGTGCAGTTGGAAAGGGGATTGAACAAAATAATCTTAATTTTTTCACATTTTTAAAACCATTAAATAATATATTTGATAATGAATCAGAGGAGTTTATAAATAGTATAAATGATTTTGATAAATTGTTTGAAACATATAAAACTTATTTAAAAAATGAAGCTAATAATCTTATAGGAATTTTAGATGGATTAGAATTTAATACAGATCCAATTTTGTCTATGTTTATAGAAAATTGTAATGCTAATCAATTAGATATTTCAAATGGTGGAGCTAAATATAATCATTATGGTATTACAACTGTTTCCCTTGCAAATACTGTAAATAGTTTATATAATATAAAACAGTTTGTATTTGAGGATAAGAGATTTTCACTTGCAGAATTTAACAAAATGCGAAAAAATAATTTTATAGATTGTGATGATTTACTAGAACAATTAAAAAACAATCCTAAACACTTTGGATGTGATGATGAAGAGATTATTTCACTAACAAATGAAATAATAGATTCTTTAGAAAACTGTTTTAAAGATTATAGAAATAAATTTGGAGGTCAAATTAAATTTGGTTTAAGTGCACCTTCTTATATAAGTGCTGGTGAAGAAATATCAGCTTCATTTGATGGTAGAAAAAATAGGGAACCCTTTTCAACACATATTTCTGCAGATTTAAACAAGGATTATACAGAACTTATGAGATTTGCTTCTAAAATTGATTATGATGGATGTAAATTTAATGGTAATGTAGTGGATTTAATGGTTTCACCTAATTTTATTAAAAATAATTTTGAAAAATTCGCTGATTATATTCAACTTTCAATTAAATTAGGATTTTATCAAATGCAAATGAATGTAATTGATAGTAAAACATTAATTGAAGCAAAAGCTCATCCAGAATTACATACAAATCTTATTGTAAGAGTTTGGGGTTTTAGTTCCTATTTTAATGATTTACCTTTAAGTTATAAAGATTTACTCATAGAAAGAGCTATAAAAAATGAAAGAAATCTTGCATTTTAGTATTTGATTCTACTTTTAAACATTCTTTTAGGATATTATTATGACAGTTAGAGTTACAAATATTCAACATTTTTCATTACATGATGGTCCTGGAATACGGACAACTGTATTTCTTAAGGGATGTAATCTTAATTGTCCATGGTGCTGCAATCCAGAAAATATTTCTTTTGAAATAGAAAAATATGTTGAAAATGGGTTAAAAAAAGAATTTGGATATGATATTTCCTTAAATGAATTAGAAAAAGAAATACTAAAAGATGAAATATACTATGACAATGGAAAAGGAGGGGTAACTTTTTCAGGTGGAGAGCCTCTTCTTCAAATAGAAAATATTATTCCTCTTTTAAAACACTTAAAAAATAAAGGAATTAATATATGTTTTGAAACTTCTCTTAGTATTAACAGTAATTTAGTTTCTATGGCTATTGATTATATTGATGAACTTTTCATAGATATAAAAATTTTAGAAAATGAAGAAGCTTTAAATGTTCTTAATTTAAATCTTGATTTATATTTGAAGAATTTAGAAATAATAAATCATTCCAATATTAAAAAAGAGAATATTACATTTAGGATTCCATTAAATAATGAATATACATTAAATGAAAACAATATTAATCAGATTATAAATCTTTTAAAAAAGTATCCATATAAAGTTCAAATATTCAAAACTCATAATCTTGCTGAAAATAAGTATAGATTAATTAATAAAAAGCAGGTTGAAATAAAAGAACTCTCTGATAATGAAATAAATGAGGTATATGATAAAATTAAAGAAATAACTGGCAATGTTGAAGTTATTAGTATTTAGTTATTCATATTTTTCTTATTTTCAATGAGGCATTGTTTCTTATTTCTTTTAATAAAAGAATTCCATTATTTTTTTAGCTAGTTTTGGGTTTTTATAATAAATAAATCTATAAATATTTCGAAATATTTCTATATTTGCTATAAACATTCTTGTTTTTAAACTGATTCCAATATATTTAAGGTCTAGTTCTTTAACTTTTAACTTATTATAATCTACCCATACATTTAATATAGCCTCAGATATTAATCCGAAAATACGAGGTTCAATACTTAAATCAACCTTATTTTCCATTTCTTTTAATATTGGAAATATCCAATTACAATAATTATCAACTAATTCTTTATCCATTATAAACATATTATAACTAAAGAATTTAGAACCATTCATTATCTTATCAAAACTATCTAAATATTCAGGGCTAATTTTAGAAATTGCATTTTTACTATCCATTAAAGCATCAAGAATATAATTGTTCTTATAGGTTTCAGCAAGTGATCCTTTAATTAATTCAGTTTTTTTAGGTAATATGATGTCATATTCATTTAAATATGCGTCAATTTCTTGTTTTCTAATGGTATGGCCTTTGTTTTTAAAATATCTTCTATAATGGCATAATCCAAGTATATCTGCATTTGAATTTTTCCACATCCAATAAAGTCCTGTGAGTTCACAGTAATTAGGATTTTTACTTGAGATATTATCTCCTGAGTCATCACTTGTAAAACCTAAATTATCTTTACCGTCACGGCCTACAAAAAGTGGAGTGTATATTTCATCTTTTTTTATTTTTACAATATCTTTTGGACTATGTGTGATAACATATAATTGGATTTTCTTCTCAGACATAGAATCACATATTTTATTAATTTTTGGATTTGATTTTACTAAATAGTTTTGATAAAATTATTGCTGAATTTGTACTAATTGAAAAAGTTTTAATACCTAAGTTTATTATGATTTTTGCTGGAAGTCCTGCGGTTTGAATATGATTTGTAATTTTATAATCTTTATAATAAGGTTTCATTATTTTTAAAAACTTACATTGACAATTTTTATCTAAATCTGCATAAAGGTAAATCTTAGTCATATCAACAATAAGTTCAGATTTAAGTATATTGTATTCAGGTTTATCGTCAATCAAATTCATTAGTTTTAAAAAACCTCCTAATTGTTTTTTCACTAAAGATTTTGTAAATTTTTGGCTTATTGATGAATCATCTTCATCTGTCCTAACAATATAATTATATCCGGTATAATCATTTAAAATTATAATACCATTGGCTTTTAGATAAAATGCAACTGAAAAGTATACGTCTTCATAACATTCTCCTTCTGGAAATGTTATTTCATTTTCTAGGACTGTTGATTTTTTAAATATTTTGGTCCAAATCATTGTTGGAAAACCAAGTGTCATAATCTCTGGAAATTCTTCTACAGAACCTAGTTTTATATAGGGGTCATATTTATCTAAAAATGATTTGGGAGTATTAAAATTTTTGCTTGTTATATTATATCTGCAACATACAACATCTGCATTTTCGCTGGTAATTGTATTATATAATTTTCTACAGCAATCAGGGTATAATTCATCATCACTATCTAAAAACATTATATATTCTGATGTGGAATTTTTAATACCATAATTACGTGGCCTACTTGCAGTTCCACTATTTCCCTCTAAAAATATTGCCTTAACATTTTCATAATTAGAAGATAATTTTTTTAATATTTCCTTTGTATTATCACTAGAATTATCATCAACTAGAATTAATTCTATATTTTCAAAACCTATGCTCTGTTGAATTACAGAGTTAACTGCATCCATTAAATGTTTTTCTCCATTATATATTGGAATAATAATTGATATTTTTGGTCTCATCATATTATTTTATAATAGTTATTCTATAAAATTATATGTAATAATAATCAACTAAGTATTGTAAAATATATGATTTAATAGTAATTATTAAATTTTATTTCATATTATTAAGGGATAATTTCTACTTTAATCTTTCTAGGTTTGTTTGAATTCCAATTTTTTGATATAATAAAATTCAAAAATTTATTATATTTGATAGAAAAAAATATTAAATAAAATCAATGTATAATTTTAAAATAAAAACTTATTATTATTGATGATTATGATGGAAATTATTGAGACAATTATAATTGCAGACGGTGCTGGTTTTATTGGCACTCCTTAATGTATTAGATTATTTAATGAAGGATATAGATGATTGTGTTGATAATTTTCATACAGGAAATTAACAAATCTTTTAAATCTTCATTGACAATTTCAAATATATTCAAAATGTATTTGTTTAAATTATTATGAGGATTATGATGTTAAAGTAAAAATTGTTAGAATATTTAATACTTATAGTCCTATATGGATTGTCTATGAATGTTTGTTACAAATTATTGTTCAAGCCTAAAAGGTGAAGACTTAACTATATTTATTATAATAATTTATTAAATTCCCTTTGATTATTTTATTTATTTAAAAAGTTTTATGATTATAATATTAAAAATTATTATTTTAATTATTGGGGCTTATATTATGAATTTATATATTTTATTTCCACTTACAACAAATAATGATTTATTAAAATTAGGATTTGTTCCTTATTATTTAGCTAGAAATTTTGATTATAATAGTACTTTTATAAATTTCAATAATGATGATTATTCTTATTTAGAAAATGATCTGTCTGAGTTAAATATGGATATTATTGAACGTAAATATCCTTTTGATTTTTTAAATATAATAAGATATTTGAGAAAAAATGCAAAAAATATTGATATTTTACAATGTTTTCATTATTCAATACCTACTTTCACATATTTTTTCATTTATAAATTATTTAATAGAAAAGGAAAAATATATTTTAAGATTGATACAGATTATAATACGGCTTTACGATTAAATGGTTTTAAAAAAGGACTTAGATATAAATTTGAAACTAAAATGTCTATTTTTCTCTTTAAACATTTAATTGATTTTGCAAGTATTGAAACTAAAAAAGCTCAAAATGTTTTTCTTGAATCTCATAATATTTATAAAGAAAAAATGTATTATTTACCTTGTACTGTTAATCTTGATACAGAAATCAAAAAGGAGAAAAAGAATATAATTATTTCTGTAGGAAGGATTGGTTCTCATCAAAAAGCTAGTGAAATAGTATTGGAAGCATTTAAAAAAGTTAAAACACAAACAGATAATGATTGGATTTTAAAGATGGTGGGTCCAATTTCAGAACAATTTCATGAATATATTAAACAATTTTTTAAGGATAATCCTAAATTAAAAGAATCTATAATATTCACGGGCAATATTATTGATAGGAATGAGCTTTTTGAAATTTTTGCAGAAGCTAAAATTTTCTGTTTACCTTCACGATATGGTTCATTTGAAATTGTGTTTACTGAAGCATTATTTTATGAAGATTATTTACTTGTTAGTGATGTTGGAATAGGAAAATATCTTGTAGATAATACTAATTTTGGACAAATTGTGGAAATTGATGATGTGGAAGACATATCTAAAAAAATGATTGAAGCAATTGAAAATTATGATGCAAATGTTCATAATACGAATATGGATTTTAAAAAATACATCAATGATGAATTTTCCCCTGAAAAATATGCGAAATTAATAGATGGGGAGTTTAGAAAATTATTTAAATAGTTAATTTATTACTTATATTTTTATATAACGTTATATAATATAGTTTTAGAGGGGGTTTATTTTTTGACAAATATAAATTTTTATGGTGCTGTTGGAGAAATTGGTGGAAATAAAATTAAAGTTGATATGAATTCCACTTCATTAATGTTTGATTTTGGTATGAGTTTTAATGAAGTAGGAAAGTATTATGATAATTTTATTCAGCCTCGTAAGGCAAATGGTCTTGGGGACTTTTTTGAACTTGGACTGCTTCCTAAAATTAAAGGTATTTATCGTGAAGATTATCTTAAACATATGGGTCTTGATTTTGAGCATAATCCCTCAATTGATGGACTACTTTTATCACATGCTCATGCAGATCATGCTGACTATATCAAATATCTTCGATATGATATTCCAATTTTCATGTCACTTAACTCTAAGATAATCATGGATGTAATTGATGAGATTACTTTAGGAAAAGAATTAGTTACCTATAAAAGGCAGTTTGAGTTAGTGCCAAGGAAAAGAGGGGATGGTTATACTCCAATAAGATCACCAGATAATCAGGTTAAAAGAAATCTAAATGTACTTGAACCCTATAAAAAAGAGAATATTGGTGATGTGGAGGTTCAGCTTGCACCTGTAGATCATTCACTTCCTGGTGCTAGTGGTTTTTTAATTGAAGGTGATGAGAGATTAGTATATACTGGAGATTTAAGGTTCAATGGTCGTTGTAGAGATTATACTAAAGAATTTGTAAAACAGGCAAGTAAATTCTCACCTAATATAATGTTCTGTGAAGGTACAAGGATTAACAGTGAAAAACATAAAAAAGAAAAAGATGAAAATGGTGAGACAATAGAATATCTGGAACTTGAAGAGGATATTGAAGCTAAAGCTTACCCCATAATCTCGGAATGTAAAGGTTTAACTGTTATTAATTTCCCACTTAGGGATTTAGATCGATTAGTTACTTTTAGAAATGTAGCAGAACAAACAGATAGAAAATTACTTATTAATACTAAACAGGCTTATATGTTAAAACTTATAGAAGAACAGAACAATGAAAAAACTATTTATCCAAGTTTAAATGATGAAAATATTGGTATTTATATTTCAAGAAGAGGCTCTGGATATCTTGGTGATGAATCATATGTTTCATATGATGGGGATTGGCAATTATCTACAGATAATGATTTATTATTAAAAGATTATTCTAAATGGGAAAGGGAATTTTTCGAATATGATAATGTGTATACCTATCGTGATGTACGGGATAATCAGGAAAATTTCATGATTCGTGCAGATAATTTTTCATTTATGGAGTTAATTGATATTCAACCTGAAAATGCTATTTATATTCACAGTACCACTGGGGCATTTAATACTGAAATGGAATTAAGTAAAAAAATCACAGATAATTGGTTAAGTCACTTTAATATTCCACAGTATGAACATTTTCATGTTTCAGGTCATGCTAAAGGTTCCGAGTTAATTGAAATGATTAGAACTATTAACCCTGATGTTGTCTATCCAATACATACAGAAAAACCAGAAGAATTTGATGTACTTAAGGAAGATGGCATTAATGTTATTCATCCAGAATTAGCTAAATAATAGTTTTTTATATAATCATTTTCCATTTCTTTTTCCATTATCTTTTTTATGATTTTATTTTAATTTTTTATTATTTTCTTATCGTTTTGGTATAATTTTTTGAATTTTATTTTAATTTTACTTATTTCTTAACATTTTCTTAATTTTTTAATTATATTTATTAAATTAGATTTGATAAAATTATATACTTCTTTAATAAAATTATTATTATGTATTTTATAAATGAATTAAAAAAATGTGATAAAGGTTATAGTAGGACTCAAAAATATCTGGTTTATGTTTCAAGTGCTCTTTTATTTATTTGTATGTTTTTAAAATTTTGGATTAATGTAAAAATTGATAATTTCCATTTTGCAATTGCATTAGGCATATTTTTAATATTCTTTTTATATATTATTAGTAAAGGGGATGAAAATTTTCCACTTAAATTAAATAGTAAGTCTAGTAGGGTAGAGGCTATTTTTGCATTGTTAATGGTGATTGTACTATTAATTGTTGTATTAATGTCATATGGTATAATAGCTAATTCAATTGACCTTTTATTAATAACACTAGCATCTATTATTAATATAATTGTTTTTCTGCCTCATGCTTTATCTAAGGCCTAATATATCTTCTTATTTTATTATTTAATTAATTATTCTTTTTGTTTTATTCTGTTAATTTTTCTTTTTAATTTAATCATTGAATTTTATTAAATTATTTTTTTCATGTTTAAAAATAATGAAATACTTATAAATTAAAGAATAGATAGTATTATTAATTTTTTTTAAAATTTATAGATTTATAAAATTTATTTAATTTATAATTTATTTGTATGAATACTTTCCATCAAATGTGGGGAGTAAATACTCCAGGCGAAGCATATGAAATTATTGAAAAACAGAAAAAAGAGGAGGGCATATCTAATCCACAGAATTTAGAAGAACAGGCTATAAGTCTTGTTGGAAGAGATATATATGAAAAACTTGTAAAAGAATATACAGAAAAACAATGGGGCAGAAAATGTAGGGATCTTCCTCCATTTATTATTCAAAGGTTACCTGTCAGATTTACCTATGATAATAATTATTTCAACGATTTATATCAGGGTATACCAATGGGAGGATATACTCAAATTATAGAAAAGCTATTAAATGGAATTGAAGTTAAATTAAATACTGATTTTTTTAAAGATAAGGATAAATGGTTAAATTCTGCTTCTAAAGTCTTGTTTACAGGAATGATAGATGAATATTATGATTACTGCTATGGTGAACTTGAATACAGATCATTGGAATTTGAAAGTGGGGTATTAGATACAGATAACTTTCAGGATAATGCAGTTGTAAACTATACAGATGAAAATACTCCATTTACACGTATTATAGAACATAAGCATTTTGAATCTACTAATTCAGATAAAACTATTATTACTCGTGAATATCCTAAAACTTGGCATAAGGGGGACGAGGCATATTATCCTGTAAATGATGATAAAAATAATATTTTATATGAAAAATATAAAAAATTAGCGAAAAAAGATAAGAATATTATATTCGGTGGTCGGCTTGGACTATATAAATATTTTAATATGGATCAAGTTGTTGAAGAAGCTTTGAATTTAGTTAAATCTGAGTTAAGTTAAATGTATTTTGTTTATTCTAAGTTAAAAATTATTCATATACAGAAAAAACCAATTCGAATATTACAATTAAGAAATACTGCATCCTCAGAGTAATAATCTTCATAATAATAATTCTTAAATTGGTAACCTTATTTTGATGTAAAAACATTTATATTATTTTAATCAAAATGATATATCGATTTAAAGGTGAAGCATATGACTAAAGAACTGGACGAACTAAATGTGATTAAAAAAAAACTTCATAGGCATTTTGAAAAATTTAGCGACAATGTGACTATTGGAGATTACACTTATGGTTTTTTCGATGTTCTTGAATGGGATGCTAAAACCAAATTGAAAATTGGAAAATTTTGTTCAATTGCAGCAGATTTTTTATTCCTTTTAGGAGGGGAGTATAGAAAGGATTTTATTTCAACTTATCCTTTTAATGCCTTGATGGAAAGTTTTGATTATATTGAAGGACATCCGGCTCAAAAGGAGATATAATTGTTGGAAATGATGTCTGGATTGATCATGTAGTAAAAATATTATCTGGAGTTACCATTGGTGACGGTGCAATAGTAGCTGCAAATTCATTGGTTACAAAGGATATTCCCTCTTACGCAATAGCTATGGGAAATCCTGCTAAAGTTGTTAGATATCGTTTTAATCAAGACACCATTGATAAATTACTTAAAATAAGATGGTGGGATTTTAAAGAAGAGGAGATTGTAAAAATTATTCCATTGTTACAATCAAATAATATGGAAGAATTTTTAAGACAATATTCAAAATAAGTATTTATACATTTCATGAATGATACTAAATAATTCTTAAATAAAAGCATAAATTAAGTATATGAATTATTTAAAAGTATTAGTTTTTTAAATTAATACTAACTAACTAAATCACTATAAGAATATTTTATTATAATTTAAAAATTTACAATACTTTTTTTTGTTTATTTATTGTAAAATTATTTTTATTATTATAAGAGGAATTTTTATATATCATCTTTTTTAAATTATATTTAAATTTATTAAACATGCACTTTTAAATTAATTATATTCTTTAATATTGTGATAATATGGATTATGCTAATCAGTATAGGGAGTCTATTTGTAATTTAATAAATATTAATAATCAATTAATAGCTTCATCTAAGGATCCTTTTATTTTATGGGATAAGGAAAGCTTTGAGTTAATTGAATTAAATATTAACTATGTCTTAAGTTTTCTTGAAACAGAATATATTATTGATGATGAATATAATGATTTTAAGGATTTTGCAAACTATATTTATAAGATTTTTAAAGAGGAATCTATTTATAAATTTTTACTACTTTTAGTTGATGAACTTTTACTAAGCAAGTTAAGATTAGTTGATTATAAACTTAATATGCTTAAAAAATATAATATAGAATCATTTACAAAATTAAATAAAGATGGTATTAATGAATTTATAGAAGAATACACCCTTTATATTGGGGAGTTTGATTTATTTAAATTAGAATTTTCTAATGTAGAACGTTATCAATTATTAAATGATTATTCTAAAGCAGTTAAAGATTATTATACTAATAATAGTAGCAATAAATAATTTATAAGATTATTTATAAATATTAATAATATTAATATCATTTAAATTTTATATTTATTTTTTAATATAGAGGTTAAAATATGGGTAATGAATTATTTAGAACCAAAGCAGGTTACAGTATTTATCAAAAGATGTTAATTTATTTATCATCATTGATACTTCTCATTTGCCTACTTTTAGAGTATATGGTTTTTAAAAATATATCTGATTATAAATTTTTTACTGCTGTTTTTTTTATAGCCTTAATTTATATTTATTTTTCTTCTAAATCAGAGGCACAATATAATCGTTCAGATGCTTTATTATCTATAGTACTTAGTATTGGTATTATATTAATAGGAGTGTATTATTATTACAAAATTAACTTTTCAATGTTAATTACCTTTTTTATTTCTTCAATTATTAGTTTAATTGCATTTATTCCACATGCAAAAAAACATAAAACAGATTGATCTATTTTAAACTTTTTTTTATTTTTTATTATACAATTTTTATTTTATTCTTATACTCTTTTTAAAATAATCTCAATATTCTTATTAATCATTATTTAATAAGTTTATGTTATTTTATTCACTATTTTCATATTTTTCCTAAATTCATATGATATTTTAAGTATTTCTTTAATTATTCCCTCTATCCAAGATAATAGTAGTCATTTATTTACTCGAAATATTTATATATTATTATGTCAAATAATTATTATGTTATTAATTTAATAGTCATTGGCTTAAATCTCTATTTCTTTTAATAATATATATTTAGATATATTGGGGTGTATTATGGGTACAGGTTTATATAGGGTCTATAAAATAGATTATTTTGAAGATAAACCCATTAGATGGTCTTATAGGGTTCATAATAAATTAGTTAAAAAAGAAATTTACGATAAAGATTTACTTAATCTTAAAAAAAGAGTTTTAGATGCTGGCTTCCTATGGGGTATAGTTGATGTTGAAAATGCACTGAAAACAGCTGATGAGATGGGTTGTAATATAAAAGAATTAGAAGGAAGATACGGTGTAAAAATTAAAGAGTAATCCTCTTATTTTAATTATATATCTACTATTTTTTCAAATCACTACTTATGTTTAATATATTTATCAGAATTTTTCTAATATTTTTTCCATGTTTTGGCATATTTCATGCAAAATATTTATATACTATTTATGCCATATTATAATATGTGCTTAAAACACATTAAATTTTTTATGTGTTTTTGCAATTTAATATACTTTAAAAAACATTCTTGGTGGTGAATAGTAATATAACTAATATAATATAAATTACTCTTTTAAGGGGGCTGAGTGATTTATATTTATTAGTTTAATCTTGATATAATTATTTATTAATTCCTTATTACTCTTTACGGGGGTGGAGAGTTATAGGGGATTTTAATAAATAAAATTTTTATTTTGAGTAATAGTTATTTAATAATAAATTTTAATAAATTCTTTTTTTGTTTTATAATTTTTTCACCTTTTATATTTTTTTACTTCCTTTATTTTCTTTTTAAATTATTAATTAAAATTATTTTAAATTATTAACTAACTATTCTCATTTTATTCGAGTTTAAATCTTTAACTTAAATATGAGTAAATATTTTTTTTTAAAATTTTTCTCTTTTGTTTATTATGGATTTTATATTTTTTTTATTTGTATTTTAATGGAACCCACTCTATTTCTACATTATTTTTCTCATTTAATACCCAATTATAAACTCTCATTGTTATATTGTTTTTTAAAAGTTCAATGATTTTTTCTTCCTTTTGTAGTGTGATGTTTTTTTCTTTTAATTTATCTAATTTCCTATTCAGTTCATCTTCACTTATATTTTCATTTAATATTTCTTCAAGGGTCTTATTTGTAATTTCATAACTTAATTTATAATATTTATCCTTTTGACTTTTAATTTGAAGATTTTCAAGTCTTTTTTTAGATTCATCAAGTCTTTTGCTGATTTGAACTCTACTTTTCATATTATCCTAAGACCTTTTTAATTGTAGTTTGTATTAATTTATTATATCTTTAATTATATTTTTTTATAAATTTTAACTTTAAATGTTAAATTATCTAAATATAATTATGCATTTTTTTTTATTTAATTTTCTTTTAGAGAAAGTTTCATATAAATTAATTTATAATAATATTAATAGTATTATTATATTTTATTTTATTTTATTTTGTTAATATAAAAAAATCTGTTTGATATAATGACATACCAAGATGATGCTGTAGTAATTGATAATGATGTTTTTGAGATTATAAAAGAGACATTTGAATGTGAATGTGCAACAGATGATTCTAAATATAGGGATAATCTCTTTTTAAAGACTAAAGACTATTTTGTTAAAACAGATGATGGATCTTATTCTATTAAATCCAGATTAATTAATAATAAAATTGAAACTTTACATACTAAGTCTGGTGCTATATCTGAAAGTTTTAAAAAGTTTATTGATCCATTAAAACTGGATTATAATGAGGATATTGCAATTTTGGATATTTGTGCTGGTCTTGGATATAATAGTTCAGCAGCTATTTTTGATTTTTTAAAACATACTGATAATGCTACAAATCTTAAAATTGATATGGTTGAAATATCTCCTGAAACATTAGCTGCAGGTATGATTGTACCTTCTCCTATTGCAGAACATGATATTGTAAAAAGGGCTATAGAGTCTCAGTTAATTTCATCTGGTTTTGCTTCTTTAGAATTGGAAAAGACCATTATACCTGAAAATATTGATATTAATGTTTTTATTGAGGATGCAAGATTAACGGTACAAAACTTAGCTCATAATACTTATGATGCAATATTTTTAGATCCATTTTCACAGACTATGGCTCCTGAACTTTTTAGCTGTGAGTTATTTAGCCAATTTCAAAGACTTATTAAGGATGATGGTATAGTCACTACTTATACTTCATCAGCACCTGTAAGAGGGGCTTTTCTTGAGGCAGGTTTTCATGTTGGTGAAGGACCAGTTTTTGGAAGATTTCAAGGTGGAACTATAGCCAGTTTAAATCCGGAGGTCCTTTCTAAATCATTAAATATTAATGATGAAAGACGTATAGGATTATCTGATGTTGGTATTCCATTTAGAGACAATAATTTAAACTCTTCTAGTGATGATATTGTTAACAGACGTAATGAAGAAAGAGCCATAAAACGTCATCACAGTTTAATATCATCTGCTGTTAAAACACCTATTTTTTTAGGTGAAGATATGGATGATGAACCATTAAAAAGAAGGGTAGAGCGTAATCTAGCTAAAGTAAATATTAGTGGTGTAAAATCAGAAGAAGCTTATTATATTATAGATGCTCAAAAAGATTATAGTGAAAAATCAACATATGAGCATAATTCAAGAGATAGAATTTTAGATATGAATAAACGTTTAAATGATGTTATAGAAGGTAATTTTTAATTACGCTTATATTTAATGTTTAACTTTAATTTCCTTAAATAAAATAAATAAATAATTGAAGGGTTAATATGGGAAAGGACGATATATGTATTATAGGATTTTTTGATGATGAATTTATGAAGAAGTATACAAAATTTTCTTCTTTTGATCAGATGAAAGCTAAATCTCCATTAAGTGATGTTGATACATCAGAATTATTTAATAATAAAAGATGGGATAAATTTGTTAAGAAAAACACTCAGTTTGATAATTGGCAGGATATGCTTTTAAAATCAGCAAATAATCAACTGAAAGAAGAAAAATTTTAATATATTTCACTTATAAAAAATTAGGATTTAGATTTAAAAAAAGGTTTAAATATTAAAATCTTCTAAATTATATTTTTAAAAATTATTTCAATTATTTAAATTTATAAGGTTAAAGTATGAAATTTTGTCCTAAATGTGGTTCAATGATGCTTCCTTCAGGTGAGGAAATTAAATGTAAATGTGGATATGCTGAAGGTTTAAGTAAAGATGAGATGGAAGCAGAATATAAATTTGAAGCTGATCGTAATGAGGAACAGAAGGTTATTGTTACAAGTAAGGACGATGTTGTTCTTCCAACTACTAAAATAACCTGTTATAAATGTGGAGGTACTGTTGGATATTGGTGGACACTTCAAACCAGGTCTGCTGATGAGGCTCCTACTTATTTTATTAGATGTGCAAATTGTGGAAACACATGGAGACAATCTAATTAGAAATTGTTTGATTTTAACTCATTAATATTAAGGGATTTTTTTTAAGAATAATGTAAATGATATATTATTGACAAGTAATAAATGGGATATAGATATGTATTTGTTATTGATTTAATCAAGTAAGAGAATGAAAATATGGAAGATTATATTAAGCAATTAATTAATTTAATCAATTTTGAAAGAAAAGAAGAAATTTCATTAATGATTAATGAAATAAAGACTATGTCTTCATATAAAAGGGAAGAGAAAGGTCGTGCAATTAATAAACTTAAGGGTAAATTTATTAAAAAAGAATTAGGATTAAATATTGTCCAGTATGGCCGTAGTTACGATATTATAACTGAGATAAATGTTGGAGACATTGTATTAATCAGTACAAAAAATCCTTTAAAAAGTGATTTAACTGGAACAGTTATAGAGAAAGGTAGAAAATATATAAAAGTAGCTTTTTCAAATAAGGTTCCTAAATGGGCTTTAAAGAAAAAAGTTCGGCTTGATTTATATGTTAATGATACAACATATCTTAGAATGGAGGATAACTTAAAAAATTTAAGTCCATTTGGTATAAATGCTTTAAATTATTTATTAGGGATTAAAGAACCTAAATTTAAAGATGATGATATTTATTTAGAGTATATTGATTCTTCCTTAAACAATTCCCAAAAGGAGGCTGTTGTTAAATCATTATCTACTTCTGATTTTTATCTGATTCATGGTCCATTTGGAACTGGTAAAACAAGAACGCTTATAGAATATATTCTTCAGGAAATCCGCCAAAACCATAAAATATTAGCATGTTCTGACAGTAATGGAAGTGTTGATAATATATTAGACAGGTTAATTAAGATTGATAATATTAAGCTTACTCGTCTAGGCCCTCCTCAAAGAGTGTCAAAAGATAATATTAAATATACTTTAGCTTATCAGGTAGAAAATCATCCAGATTATAGTAAAAAAGAACCTGTTATTAAAAAAATAGATGAACTTATCCAGATTAGACAGGCATATACTAAACCTAGACCTCAATTTAGACGTGGTCTAAAAGATAATGAGATAAAGTTTTTTGCATCTAAAGGCAAATCCACTAGGGGCATAAGTAGTGAAAAAATTAAGTCTATGGCTAAATGGTTAGAATATAATGATAAGGTGAATAAATTATACGATGAGCTTGATAAAATAGAAGATGAAATTATTAAAGATATTATAGGTTCTAGTGATATAATTTTATCAACTAATTCATCTGCAGCATTAGAAAGTATTAAAGATACTAAATTTGACCTTGTTGTTGTTGATGAGGCATCACAAACAACTATTCCAAGTATTTTAATACCTATTTCTAAGGCTCGTAAATTTATTTTAGCAGGAGACCATAAACAATTACCTCCTACAGTTTTAAGCCCAAAAGCATTTAAATTAGAAGAAACCTTATTTGAAATACTTATATCGGAATATCCTTATAAATCACAATTATTGGATGTTCAATATCGTATGAATTCTAAATTAATGGATTTTCCAAATAAAACCTTTTATAATAATTCTCTTAAAACATACTCTAAGATAAAGGATATTAATTTAGCTGATATATCATCTATTGATAATGAAGAGGTTTTCTCTTTTTTAGATACATCTCTTCTAGATAATAATGAGGAAAAACAAATTAAAGATTCTAAATCTATAATTAATCCTAAAGAAGCCGATATTTGCTTGAAAGCACTGAACTATTATTTGGGTAAGGGTATTAGTAAAAAAGATATTGGTATTATTAGTCCCTATCTAGATCAGGTAAGATTAATTAAGGATAAATGTGATGTTGAAGTAAAAACTGTTGATGGTTTTCAAGGTCGAGAGAAAGAAATAATTATAATTTCTACAGTTAGAAGTAATGATAATGGTAATGTAGGTTTTTTAAAGGATTTAAGAAGATTAAATGTGGCATTAACACGGGCTAAAAGAAAATTAGTTATAATTGGAAATGCCAATACTTTAAGTTGTGAGAAAACTTATAAAGATTTAATTGATTATGCAGTTTCAAATAATATGTTTGAAAGTTTATAATTTTGTTTTTATAATAAATAGAAAAACCATTTCTAATTCTTTTAACTACAATATCTAAATATATTTATTTAGCTAGAATTTATTCTTTTAACTACAATTTTATAAAAATATTAATTTAAACTATTTTATCAATTTATAAGTAATTATGCTATGTTTTCTTTGAAAATAAGTATTAAAAATTTATTTATACTTATATTTATTTTTAAATTTTTTACAATTTATTTGTAAAAATTTTTATAGTGTATTAAATAATATATTATTATTAAACTATTTTTATAGAATATTTTTTATATTTAAAATTTATTTTTAATTTTGGTTATAATTATTTTTTAGGAGATTTTAATGTTTGAGATTAAAGCTAAAGATAATATGGCAAGAGTTGGTCTACTTAAAACAAAACATGGAAATGTAACTACTCCTGCTTTAATGCCTGTTATACATCCTGGAAGACAAACTATTGATGTAGCTAAACATGGTGCTAGTATTGTTATTACAAATTCATATATTATTTTTAAAGATGAAGAATTAAAGAAAAGAGCATTATCTGAAGGTGTTCATAAATTAATTAATTTTGATGGTCCTATAATGACAGATTCTGGATCATTTCAACTGTCAGTATATGGTGATATTGATATTGGAAATACCGAAGTTATTGATTTCCAAGAGGCTATTGGAACAGATATTGGAACATCATTAGATATTCCAACTGCTCCTTATGTTACTCGTGAAAAAGCAATTGATGATATGAAAATTACAATCGACAGGGCAAAAGAAGCAGTTCAATATAAAAAAGATAATAATATTGAAATGCTTTTAAATTCTGTTGCACAAGGATCTACATTTATTGATTTAAGAGAATATTGTGCAAAAGAGTTAAGAAAAATTGATTCTGATTTATATCCTATTGGTGCTGTTGTACCATTAATGGAAATGTATAAATATGATGATTTGGTTGATGTTGTAATGCATTCGATTTTAAATTTACCTGATAATGTTCCAAGACATTTGATGGGTGCAGGTCATCCAATGATCTTTGCACTATGTGTTGCAATGGGTTGTGATTTATTTGACTCAGCAGCATATGTATTATATGCAGAAGATGATAGATTACTTTCAACAAGAGGAACCTATAAACTTGAAAACTTGACTGAGATGCTATGTTCATGTGAAGTATGTTCAAAATACACTCCAGATGATTTAAGAGCAATGGATAAAAAAGAACGTGTTAAACTTATAGCTCAACATAACCTTGCAGTTTCACTTGCTGAGATAAGGACTATTCGTCAGGCAATTTATGATGGGGATTTGATGGAACTTGTTGAAGAACGCTGTAGAGCTCATCCTGCACTTTTAAATGGACTTAGACGTCTCGGAGACTATAGTGATGATTTAGAGTATTATAATCCAAGTAGTAAAAATTCCGCATTCTTCTATACTGGTCCTGAATCTTTACAAAGAGGAGAAATTAGACGTCATATTAAAAAACTTCGTAAAATGGATAAAAAATCCACTTTAATATTGCATCCTCCTACAAGAAAACCATACTCTAAGAATATTTCTGGTAAACTTGGTAGGTTCTATGTATATGGTGAAGAGATGGAACTAGATTTGGAAGATGCAGATATGATGGTTTTAGATTTGCCATTTGGTCTTATACCTCTTGATATAGATGAGGTATATCCTTTAAGTCAAAATGAAGCTCCTAAAATAAAGGATGCTGATGCAGTAGAGTTTATTGAAGATTGTATAGAGGAATTTGCAGAATATTATAATCAGATTCTTATACATCAAAGTATTGTAAATCACTTTGATTTTGATTTAGATAGGATTCATCCACAATCAGATGATGTTAGATATATTAAAGATGATATACGTAAAATTAAAGCAATTGCAGATTATCAGTTTGGTCTAGGTTCAGGTGATGCATTATTTGACGGTAAGGTGAAGATTGAAAAATCTAAAAAAACTGGAAAAATCAGACATATTTCAGTTGATGGTAAGTTAGTTGCAAATATGAGAGCATCAGATGCATTTTTAGTTTTAACAAAAGATGGTGGAAAAAGATTACATCAAGCTACTAATTATCCATATAACCGAGTAGTTGTAAATCAGGATTCTGAACCATTTACTCGAGACGGTAAAAGTGTATTTTGTCAATTTGTAGTGGAAATGGATGATAATATACGTTCAGGAGATGAAGTATTAATTGTAAATGAAGATGATGAACTTCTAGCTATTGGTAAAGCTTTATTGAACTCACGTGAAATTGAAAGTTTTAGTAATGGACAAGCTATTAAAACAAGAAAGGGATTTAAAAAATAATTTCTTTATTATTTTATTAAAAGTTAATAAATTTAATTATTTTAAACTTTAAAATAAAAATTCCAATAAAAATATTTAATAATATGAATTAAATAAATAAAATATGATTTATTAATAAAATTTAAGAGGAAAAAAATATGATACCTGGTATGAACCCAAGACAAAGGAAACAAATGGAAAGGCAAATGAAACAAATGGGAATGAAAATGGAGGATATTGATGGTGTTGAAGAAGTTATTATACGATGTTCAGATAAAGATATAATTATTTCTCCAGCTGATGTAAATATTATGAATGTTATGGGCAGTGAAACCTATCAAATTACAGGTAAATCTCGTGAAGTTGAAAGGGAAGTTGTACTAGAGATTAATGAAGAGGATATTGAACTTGTATCTAATCAGGCAGGAGTTTCAAAAGAAGTAGCAGAAGATGCTCTTAAGGAAGCTAAAGGAGATTTGGCTGAAGCTATTATGAAATTAAGTCAATAATTCTTTGATTTCATATAATTTAATTATCATTAATAAATTTTCATTATTTTAATCGTTTTTTAAATTAGAAATTATGGGGTTTGATTTTATGGTACTAATTGTACATATATCTGATTTACATTTAAGTCATTCTGATTTTAATGAAAATATGTTTTTAAAAGCAGTCGATGAGATAAATGATCTTAATCCTGACATGATTATATTAACAGGGGATTTAACAGATCATGGGTATTATTCTGAATTTTTACAGATTAAAGACTTTTTGAAAATGTTTAATTCAAGTCTTTTTGCTATACCTGGAAATCATGATGCAAAAAATATAGGGTATAAAACCTTTGAAGAACTTATTGGAGATCGTAGTTGGAAATTAACAAAAGATGATGAAAATTTAGTAATGTTAGGTTTAGACTCTACAACTCCAGATTTAAGTCAAGGTAATATTGGTAGATTACAGCAAGCATGGATGGAAAATGAATTAAATAATTGTATGGTTGATAATAAATTTTCTATTGTAGCAATGCATCATCATATTATACCAATACCTGGAACTGGTAGAGAAAGAAATATTTTAACAGATGCAGGGGATATTCTTCAATCTTTAATTTCTCATGAGGTGGATATTGTTATTGGTGGGCATAAACATGTTCCTCATTTATGGCAAATGGATCATACATTATTTGTTAATGCTGGTTCACTTTCATCATATAAGTTAAGGGGAAAAGAAACCAACTCATATAATATTATTCAAATCTCTGAAAATAATATTGAAATTTACTTAAATAAATTAGATGGAAATAAAATATTACTTGGAAACTTTAAAAGAAATGTAATATAATTTAAGTTAATTTTTTTACTATTTTATCTTTTTATTAAATTTATATTCTATAAATAAATTAATTTAATTTTAATTTTTTTTTTTAAAGTATTTTTTAATTTTATTATTTTTAGAAAATCGGTGTATTTGATTATTACATATAGATGATCTTATTACTTTTTTTATTTTTTTAATAATTGCTTATTATTATAAAATTTTGTTAATTTTATTATGTTTTTTAGAAAATATTTTTTTTAAAGTTAAGATTATTTTTAAATTTTAGGTTATGATTTTTTCTAATTTAATTATTTAACTTTTTTATTAATTGCATTTATAATTAGCATATAATTATAAGTTTTTAAAATTTTTAAACTAATATGTTTTAATAATATTTAAATATATGATTACTTAAAATAATATATGATTAATCTTTTATTATAAATATAATAATTATTAAATTATAAAAATTTTTTTCAATCGGCAAAATTAGAGGTAATTTCATGAAAGTAATTGTTGATGCAGCTAATGTGGCTCATTTCAAAAAGAATGAAAATTCAGAGCCTATGTTAAGTAATATTATAGCTGCAGTTGAAGCTTTAGAGGCGAAAGATGATGAATTTGTAGTTATAGCAGATGCTTCTCTTTCACATGATATTGATAATAAAGATGATTATCATAAACTTGTCGTTGAAGAAAATATTGAGGAAGTACCTGTTGGAAATAATGCAGACCATTTTATTTTAAAATTAGCTGAAGAAGAAAATGCTAAAATATTATCTAATGATAAATTTAGGGATTTTAAAGATGAATTCCTTAATATTGATTCTATGAGAATTCCATTTTCTTTTGATGGCAGTAAACTTGTAATGGGTAAATCTAAATCTCATAAAAAAGATAGAAATATCCTACAGCATATTTGTGATGAAATTTTAAATCAACTTGAAAATAAGCGTTGGGAAACATTTAGGGAAAAAGATGGTTTAGAACTTACTCCTTTAAATATTGCTAAAGAAGCTATTATTAAACTTGATGATTCTAAAAAAACAGGATTAGATAATAAGATTGAAGGAATATTATCTAAAATACCTATGTTTAAACAAGTTATGAATATGGTAGATGGTGTTGAAACTGCAGCTCCTTTTATAATTTTTGTACTTGTACATCCAAGAGACTATAAAGTTACTGTTAAAAACGCAGGTTCTGTTTCTAATGCTGTTTCTGAAAGATTAAGACTTCCTAAAAAGCCTTTAATTGCGGTTAGAAATGACTTATTTACAAAACCAGGTACTTTTAATTTAAATACTCTTTATTCTGATGAAGTTATGGATTATCCTCCATTTAATATTGAAATCCGTATTAATAATTATGATGAAACTTTCATCAAAAAGAATTCAAGAAATATTGCAAGTACAGTTGCAAGTAGGTTAGGATCTTGGAAATTCCCATTTGTTACTGTTAAATCTGATATTATTCTTGAAAAACCTGGGGATTTTGAAATATTCTTAGAAAAGGGGGAAAAGGATAATGGCTGATAATAGTATTACACGTTATTTAATTTCACTATTGACTGGTTATAGGGCTATAAGTATCGGTACTAAATTTTTCCCTACAAATGAAACTGAAACAGAATATGTTGATTTATTTAATTATACAGAAACTATTTTACTTGAACTTGAAGAAGCTGAAATTACAACTGACAGTATTTTTTATAATTTAATGCGTGATGTTGGTGAGGAAAATATTCCAGAAAACCATAGTTTTTATGAATTAAAACCAGCTGAACAAAGGGTTGAAGAATATGCTCTTGTAAGTAATATTATTATGGGTAATGACCGTTATTTATATATTGAAATACCTCATCCTCATAAAATTATGAATGAATTTGCAAATATGATTGTTGAATCTAAAGGTCAAATTGTAGAGCGATCATCCTCTGAGATTGTAGCTAAAATGTCTAGTAAAAATGAAGCTATTAAAATTGCTTTACACATGATTAGTTTAGGTTATAAAAATAATTTAATTGTTACTGGTGCAGTAGGTATGACTGGTGCTGCAGCTTTAGAGAGATCTATTAATTATACTCGTGAAGTTGGAGGCTTTTCAGGTATTGCATTTACTAAACTTGGTGGGGAATATGCATTAGTTATAGATGGCCCATTTGAAATTGGTAAATCCCGTAAAACTATTTATGATAATTACTTGTTTATTGATATTATTGATTCTACTGGTTTTATTAGTAAATATGGTAGAGATAGACTTTTAGAATTGATGAATGGTGTTAAAAGTTTTGTTGAAAGTGAATGTCATGGCCAAGTTGAAGGTTATCGTGAGGGTGGGGATGACTTTATAGCAAGGTTTCCAAGTAAAGATTTAGCAATAAGAGCAGGTCTTGATACTGCTTGGTTTATTTTAAATAATGGTGCTAAAATTAGGGCTGGTGTTGGTAGAAGTAGAAGAGAAGCTGGTGAAAGGGCACAAATTGCTGATGATATTTTTGTATTAGGTAAACCTTTATCTTTAGTTGTATTTGAATTGGCTAATGGTATTTATGCATATAATGTTCCTTCTGAGTTTTCAAGAACTATTATAGATTTATTCACCAATCATAAAGGTAAATTAATTGTTATATTTGCTATTGTCTTTGTCTTATGTTATTTCTTAGCAGTTTTAGGACAACCTATTTATGCATTTGCTATTTTATTAATTGTAATTATATATGCAGCTGCATCATAATTTTATTTTATTTATTTTAGCTATATTTACCTTATTTTATTATTTTTTAGTTATATTGTCTATTTTATTTATAGATCAATTATTATTGGATGCATTGTCTTATTTATTTAGATTTATTTATCTAATTTATTTTAGTGATATGAATTATTTTATTTATTTGCTTTTCTTTTAGTTTTACATATTTTTTTAAAATATAGTTAAAAACCAAACTTTTAATAAAGAAATTCATAAGAATTATTATGTCTGGAATTACTAAAAAAGAAATAAAAAACATATCCCTGTTAAAGATTTAGATAAAAGGATAAAAAAGTTAGAAAAAGATGTAAAAGTATTAAATAACTTCATTTTATAAAAGCATCCTATTCTGGAATGAGTATTAAAGAATCAGCCGAATTAAATGGAGTATCATATTCAAATGCATATGTTTGGTTTAACAGATGGAACGAAGAAGGTCCTGAAGGCATAATTCCAAAATATGCGGGAG
>NZ_CAJOKH010000006.1 GCF_905235195.1 uncultured Methanobrevibacter sp.
CCCTTCCAAAATCAGAATGCAAAGAAAAATGGAAACAGAAGAAGCAGAAAAAATCTACAAATTAAGGTCAAAAACTGCCGAATTACCCTTTGCAAACATAAAAAAAATGAAACTTACATAATTCCGAACAACAGGACTAAAAGAAGTAAACACAGAATTCAAATTATATACAATCGGACACAATCTGAAGAATATACAATGAAATAAATAGAAAAAATACTTAAAATAAGAAAAATATATAAAAAATTAAAAATTTTAATTATTTTTTTTAATGTTGATAAAAATTTATAAAAAATTTTGCGTCCCACTCTCAATTATAAAAAAAAAAGTTAATAGATTAAAAAAATTAATCTATTGGAAATTGTTAGCTTTTTCATGGAAGAAAGCTTGTGGATGAGCACATACTGGACATTTTTCAGGTGCTTCTTCACCAACATATACATGTCCACAGTTAGAACAAACCCATACAATTTCTTTATCTTTCTTAAATATTTTACCTTCTTTTAAGTTTTTAAGTAATGTATTGTATCTTTCTTCATGTTCTTTTTCAATTTCTGCAACTTTTCTAAATAAGAATGCAATTTCATCAAAACCTTCTTCTTCTGCTTCTTCAGCAAAATTTTTATACATCTCAGTCCATTCTTCATGTTCACCAGCAGCAGCTGCAACGAGGTTTTCTTCGGTAGATTTAATATCTCCACCTTCTAAAATTTTAAACCAAATTTTAGCATGTTCTTTTTCATTAAATGCAGTTTCTTCAAAAATCTTAGATATTTGAACATAACCATCTTTTTTAGCTTTACTTGCGAAATATGTGTATTTATTTCTAGCTTGAGATTCACCAGCGAATGCATAAGCTAAATTTTTTTCAGTTTTACTACCTTTTAAATCAGCCATAATTACATCTCCTAAAAAATTATATAAAGTTAGTTTATAATTTCAACTATAAATATTTATATAAAAAATTTAAAAAGATTGAAAAAATAATAAAATCGTGGAAAATAAATATAAAGAAAACCTATGTATTTTAAATAATAAAGAAATATTCAAACCTCTTTAAAATAAAAATAAATATTAAAATTCATTAATCCAAAAATTATAATAAAAAATGAATTAATAAAAGAACAAGTATAAATAAAATTAGATATTTAAATCTATTTAAGTTTTATAAACTTTTAAATTAGTTTATAGAATTTAACTTTAATTATTAAATTAATAGACAACAATTATTGATTTACTAATTATGTCTATAAATTAATGAATTTTTTATCTAAATTAAAACTTTTATTAATCATTAATTTTATTAAAAATTTCATCTATATGTGAATGTGCTTGAAATGTTGCATCAGCAAATTGAATAATATAAACCGTTAAAACAAAAAAATTACCATAGTTTATTTCAAAATAAAAAGCAGTTAATGCTATAATAAATAGGATTAAATAAATTATGCCTTTATATTTTTTCCCCATATAAATTAAACCAGATCCTGGAATAATTAAACTAATTAATTCTACATTTCTTGTATAAAAGTTTGGATTACTTATAATTTTCTTTTCCTTTTCACTGAGAACATTATCCCTGCTTTTATGATTACCTTTCTTATCCTTTTTTGAAATATTAACACCTACTTAAATAGAATAATATTGGTTAATTTAATTTTTATATTTTTTCATTAGAATTTTTGCAGATTGTAAATTTAAGATTGAAATTGTTTTAAGGAAAATTTATCTTAAATTAGTTATATAATTAATGATTTATTTAAATAATATTTAATGAAAAAAATGATTTAACATTAAAAAAAAAATTATCTAAAAATTCTGACATTCCAACTGTTTATTAATACTCTTTAATATAGTTTTAAAAAAAGAAATAGACTTTTTATAAAGTATAATAAATATTAAAATACATTCTACAATTTTTAAAAAATAAAATTTTTAAACACAAAAATGAAAGCATAGTTTGAAAAAAAATTATTTACTGAAAATAATAACATGTAAAACTATCCCAAAGATAATCAGTAGAGTGTAAATATTTAGAAAGATAAAAAAAATAACAATAAATTAATAAGAATTATTAAGTTAAACTAAAATTAGATTAATTATAAACATTAATTTACTTAAAAAAAAATAAAATTTATAAACTAAAACAACATAATAAATTATTAGGGAAAGATGTTTTTTTCTATTAATGAAAAACACGGTTCTTAATCTACAATTTTAAGAAAATGTTTCATTAATTTTAAGGGCATGACAGAAGAACATAGCTATTACTTAATGTTATTAGCTTAAAATTAGAAACTAACGGTGTTATGTCCTTCACCCTAAAAAATACTATTTTTAAAGATTTTTATTCAATACTTATAAATTATTAAAAAATACAATTAAAAATTTAATTAAATATAAAGTCAAAATAGACTAGAAAATAAAAATTTTAATAAAAAACTTAGTTTATTTTAAAAAAAGTGTCTAAACCTTAAATAATAGAATTTTTTATTTTTCTAAAAGTATAAATAAAAATTAAAGGAACTGTGAGTATATACAATCATTTAACACTCATCTAAAATACTTTTATCTGCACCTGCAACATATACAAGATATTCAGCTTCAACTATATGTAATTTAGATGGAATGACAATTGAATGAAGAGGACTTCCAAAGTCATAGTCTATTAAATCACTGATTTTACCTGCCTTAACTATATTATCATTAGATCCTACACGTGCTATACCAATAGCCAAGGTATCTTCTGTAATTAATTGATATTCTTTATCCATACTGTTTTTAACATTAATTAAATATTCAAGTCCCTGATTTACTGTCATATATCTGTCATTATGTGCTTGTATGTCAAGAAGGACTAAAGTATGCATATCTTTAGTTAAGTTTTCTACAATAGCTTCATATGGGGATTTTGGAAAGAAATTATGATCTGGAAATGGAATAGTTGTAACTTTTCCAAACTTATATCCTTGAAGACCACTAATTGCCGGTGCTGAAGATAGAATTGAAGAACCATGTATAATTTTATATTCTATACATTTCTTCTTACATTGAACTATAAATTCTGAATGAGTTGTTGCAATTAAAGGATCACCACCTGTAATTAATGCAACATCTTTATCTTTAGCCTCCTCTATAAATGATGAATCTTCTTCAACTTCACTTCTATTTAAAATATTAATTTTAGAATTGATCCTATTTTCAATTGCCTCCAATGTAGAACCAATTAATTTTGAAGTGAAAAATTCTGCATAAATTACATCAACTTCCCTTAAAGCATTTAATGCTTTAATTGACATATCATCAATATCAAATAATCCAAGCCCAATTAAATAAAACATAATTTAACCTTTTTAACATGTAAAAATTAAAATTTGAAAAAATAATATTTATTAATCAATATTAATATTATATTTGAATAAATATATATTTTAAGAATTAGAATTAAATCTATTGAATAAGAGTTATTTTAAAAAAAATTAATATTATTATTTTATAACAATGGAAATTATAATTTGGATAAATATATTTTTAAAGAAAGAATTTTGTTAAGCTTGTAAAATATAAAGATATAATTTTTAAACTTATAAAATAAGATATATAATAAATTTATATAAAAAAATTAAAAAAGTATGGAAAAATACATGTAATTTAATTAATTATAGATATAATTATTTTAAATCCAAAAACTAAAAATCAATAATTTTAACTATAAAATCAATTCAATAAATGATACTATGGAATGTCTTAAAATTAGTTTGCCTGCTGTAGATGAAGTGCGAAAAATTATAATGGATATGGA
This sequence comes from uncultured Methanobrevibacter sp., assembly GCF_905235195.1. Taxonomy (GTDB): domain Archaea; phylum Methanobacteriota; class Methanobacteria; order Methanobacteriales; family Methanobacteriaceae; genus Methanarmilla. The sequence continues at coordinate 3,803 of NZ_CAJOKH010000006.1, forward strand.
AGTAATGGATATGGACCATAGAATAAAACCTGAAAAGGCCTATGGATATATTGGAATTTGCTCCCCTATCTCTGATGAGACTATTGAAGATATGAAAAAAGAAGTTCTAAAAGTAGAAAAAGTAGTTAAATTACTAGATGGAAAAGAACTTGAAATTGAAGTAGTGGAAAAAGACTTGGAATTAATACCAAGATATCCTCATAGTGTCCGTGAAATGTTAGAAGGTAAATTAACAGAAGAAGAATTTACAACTCTAAGAAACGCATTTGATATAATTGGCAGAGTTGTAATTGTTGAAATACCTGAAAAACTCTTAAAACATAAACAATTAATAGGCGAAACTACACTCGAATTTACTAAACGTGACTCTGTTTATATGAAAAAAAGTGCCATTAAAGGAGTAACCAGAGTTCGAGAAATAGAATTTTTATGTGGAAAAGACAATCCTATAACTATTCATAAAGAGCAGAAAATACGTCTTAAATTAGATGTTAGTAAAGTATACTTCTCACCAAGACTTACAAGTGAGCGAAAAAGAATAAGAGAAATATGTAATGATGGTGAAAATATATTAGATATGTTTTGTGGAGTAGGACCATTTCCAATAGTTATTGGAAGTAAAAATAAAGTAGACATTACAGCTGTAGACATTAATGAAATTGCAATAAAATACCTTAAAGAAAACATTAAACTAAATAAATTAGAATCAAAGATTAATCCCATATGTGGTGACATAAATAAAGTTGCAGATAATCAGTTAGCTGGAGAAAAATTTGATAGAATCATTATGAACCTTCCAGGAACCTCATATAATTTTTTAGATACTGCATTTAATCTTATTAAAGATAAAGGCATAATTCATTATTATGAATTTGCACATAGTTGTGATGAAGGTAAGGAAAAACTAGAGAAAAAAGCAGCATTTCACAATATGCATGTAAAAATAGAAGACTGTCGTAAAGTTCGTTCCACCAGCCCCGGAATGTGGCAAATAGCTTTTGATTGTAGAGTTTTCTATGATTAATACCCTACTTAATCGCATAATTAATATCCAATACTTAATCAATAAGTAATCTTATTAAAATATAATTTAATTAAAAAAAAATTAGATACAAATAAAAAAAAAGTTTGAAGAGATAACTATTAACTATAAAGGATCAATTACTCCTTTTTCTGTAATAATTGCTGTTATTAAATCATTTGGAACTATATCAAATGCTGGATTAATAACTTCAGTGCCTTCTGGACAAATCCTACAATTTCCATAATGAGTTACTTCTTCAGGGTCACGCTCTTCAATAAGAGTATCATTAATATCTATTTCCATATCAAAGGTAGAATAGGGAGCTGCTACATAAAATGGAAGATTAAATCTTTTAGCAGCAAGTGCAACCATAAATGAACCTATTTTATTAACAACACCCCCTTTAGCAACCCTATCTGCACCGATAACTACTTTATCCACCATACCCTGACTCATTAAATAACCGCTTGCAACATCACAAATAAGTTTTACAGGAATATTCTCTTGCTGCATCTCCCATACACTTAAACTTGCACCTTGCCCCCGTGGACGAGTCTCATCACAAATAACTTTAATATTTTTATTTTGTTCATTTGCCGCTCTTATTACACCAAGAGCAGTACCATAATCAACAGCACAAAGTGCACCTGCATTACAATGAGTTAAAATAGTATCTCCATCACTGATTAACTCTGCACCATATTTGCCTATGAGTCTGTTAATTTCCATATCCTCAGCATAGATTTTAAGAGCTTCATCAACAGGATTTTCACATTCAAATACTCTATCTACTGCCCAAAAAAGATTTTTAGCTGTTGGTCTTGATTTTTTAATTTCATCTGCTGCTTTTTTTAAATCAACACCTTCAAGATATGCAAGTGCCATTGCAAATCCTGCAGATACCAATAGCTGGTGCTCCCCTTACTGTCATATTTTTTATAGCAACAATTACATCCTTAAAATTATCACAATAAACATATTCCAGTTTATCCGGTAATTTTCTTTGATCAACTAATTTAAGTTTATTATTTTCCCATTCTAAAGTTTTCATAATATTAGTTAATAGTTAGAAATTTAAATAATTTTTGTTAAAATCCAAATAATTACACTTTAAGGAGAAATATTTTTTTACTGTTGTAAAAAATAAAAAAAAGTAAAGTAAAAAAATAATAATAAAATACTTATTAATTACTTTAAAGCCAAAATTTTTAATAAAACATAAAACAAAATATCAAATTTAGTAATGGCTTTGTGGTGTCATACCCATATTGTGGTCATGACTTTTTTTACCTGGAATTCCATATGCATCTGCTCTACATTGAGTACATGCCCTAAATACAGGAATATATTCTTCAACTTCTTCTCTAACCTTTTCAATTAACATACAATCTGGACGAGGATAATCTTTCATTTTATTTAAAGGTATAAGAGGAAGTACATTCATTAATGATGCTCCACGATTAGAAACTTCTTTTGCAATTTCAACAATGTGTTCATCATTTAATCCAGGGATTAAAACACTGTTAACTTTTACAACAATACCTAACTCATCTAATGCTTCAATACCTTCTAATTGATTTTTAATAAGTATTTTAGCTCCTTCTACACCCTTATAAACTTTATCATGATAATGAATAAAACCTACAATATCTTTTAATATTTCAGGATCAACTGCATTAACAGTTACAGTAACTGAATTAAGTTTACATTTTGCAATATTCTCTATTTTATCAGGTAGTAAAAGTCCATTAGTACTCATACATTTTATTATTTCCGGATGAGCTTCATCAATTTTTTTGAAAAATTCAAAAGTATTATCATTATCTAATGAATCACCAGGACCTGCTACTCCAACAACAGATATTGGTTCTTCCTCCATAATTTTATCTACATGTGCAATTGCTTCATCAGGACTTAAAATACATCCTGCAACACCTGGCCTCATATCCTCTTTATTATGTAGAGACCTATCACAGAAATTACAACCTATATTACAACTAGGTGCTATAGGTACATGTGCCCTTCCTACTTTATCGTGTAATTGTTCATTATAACAAGGATGAACTTTAGTAATGTGAGCAAATTTCTCTGCTCTTTTATTACACTTACATAATTTAGCATTAGGTCCAGTTTGATCATGTTTTCCTTCAAATCCACTCATATTATCTGCCTCAAAAAAAGTTTAAAAAAAACTTTAATTAATTTATAACTATTGTTATTGATAATATATAAAGTTTTTGACTTTTAAATAAAGAAATAGTAAAAAGGATAAATTTCTTTAAGAAAATACTGATTAAATTTAATATAAATAAAAAATTAAAAAAATAATTGGAAAATAAAAAAATATTTAATTAATTTTAAAAATTAATAAATAAAAGCTAAATAAATACTCATAAAAAAAATCATTTAATGGATATATAGAAAAAGAAAATTTAAACACAAATAAATAAAAATGAGGAAACTTAAAAATAATTAATTTTGAATAATAAAAAAATTAAAATAAAAATTAAAAAATGAGAAAAATTATAATCTTTAAAAATCAAAGAATAATAATTAAACTCCATTTAATTCATCAATATAATTCTCACACTTTTCAACCCAATCATCTTTAATCAATTCATCAGTTGCAACCACTGCTACAACACCATCACGGGATAAATCCTTAATGACTTTAAACCCTTCAGGAATGATTCTATAAATACCATCATATATTCTTTTTTGAAGATTGATTTGAGGATTATCAACAATGAAATCTGCAATATGCATTTGATTTCCTTCTAATACTATAGCATATCTATTAGGCTGATGAACATTTTCTCTGCCAAATTCTCTCCATAAAACCCTTAATATATTAGGAAGATAATTTTCATTACCTACAGCTACAATAGTTTGCTCATCATTTTTAGAATATTTGGTTTCTGAAACTTCGTGCATAAAAATATTAGAAGTAGTATCTTTCATTTTAACTGCAAATATAAACATTGCATTTTTAGGATCAACAAATGCTCTTAAATCAACAATAGAAGGGCCTAATTGCAAATCTTGAAAAATTTGCTTAATAATCATATCATATACTGCTGCCCCTTCTTCATCATAAGATTCAACATACATAAAAACCACTTAACTTAAGCTTTTTTATCTTCCTGTCTAGTACCAAGACCTGATACAAGTAATGCTGCACCAACTGCCCCAATATGTTGGGAATAATCAGGTACAATAACATCAATTCCTCCCAAAGTAGTACTTACTGCTTCAACAAGACCGGTAATAAGTGAAGTACCACCTACTTGGATTAATGGTTCTCTAATATCTATTTCTTGAAGTTGTTGTTCATAAACCTGTTGAGCTACAGAGTGACATGCCGCATCAGCAACATCCGCTTTAGACCCACCAGCTGCAAGAGTAGTAACTAAATCTTGAATACCGAATACAATACAATAACTGTTCAAAACAGCATTTCTATAATCTCCTGAAACTGCTAAAGGACCAAGTTCTGTAATATCAACATCTAAACGACGGGAAGTCATATCTAAAAATCTTCCTGATGCACCTGCACAAATACCTCCCATAGTAAAGTTATCTGGAATACCATTATTAACAGTAATAACCTTATTATCCATACCACCAATATCTAAAACAGTTGCCTCACCTCTTTGTTTATCTGCAAGATAAACAGCACCTTTTGCATTTACAGATAATTCCTCCTGAATAAGTTCTGCATTTAATTCTTTACCTATAGTTATACGACCATATCCAGTTGTACCAATTCCATCTAAATCATCCCAACCATAATCAGTTTCAGCAAAAGCCTGTTCTGTTCCTTTATAAACTGATTCCATAATATCTTTAGTAGGATTCCAACCAGTACCTATAACCTTATTGTTCTCCATTAAAATGACTTTTGTAGTTGTAGAACCAGAATCAATACCTAAAGTCAAACCTTCTTGTTTTTCACGTGCCAAAATACTTCTTCTTGCAACTGTAGTAACCAATGCTTCCATACGAATAAATAATTCATCTGCCTTTGTTTTTTCTGTAAATGAATATGTAACAACAGGAATACGTGAATTTTCCTGTAAGAATCTTCTAACCTCATTTCTTACAAGGGCTGCTTCAGCACATCTAAAACAACTAGCTACAAATACCGCATCTGCTTTACAACGACCTTCAACAATACTCATTGCACGAGCAATCATCAATTTTAAACTTGAACTTTGAGCTGAAAAACCAAATTTAGTATATGATTCTTCAATATAATCTAAATCAATTTCCGGAAGTATAATTTCTGCACCGAATGTTAAAGCTGCTTTTTCAATCTCTTTTTGAATACCACTATATTCTGTACCACAGGAAACTAAAGCTATCTTTACCATTTTAATTACCTCCCTCTCCATCAAGAGTATCTAAAAATTTATTAATTTTACCTACAAAATCAAATGTTTCATCCCTATTTGTAGGATATTCTAGTTCTAATTTAGGAATATCTTTTTTACGTAAACAGAACATAGTTAATTCATTTGTTCTTGCACAACCAATACATCCAAATCCAATTGGTGCATCATCAACAATAATTGCAGCTTCAGCTTCATCTATAAGAGGACCGATAACAGCCATCCTACCCCTTACACCTGAAGGAACTTCAATTGCCGCATATTTTAATCCTTTTAAAGGATCTTCTTCTGTGATATTCATAGGAGGAGAATCTATTTCAGGATCTCTAACTTTTTTAGACATTGCTTTTTGTAAAGCTAAAACTGTATGACCTTTTCTTTCAATCAAATCCCCTAATACTAATGAATTCGGAGGATAAATAGCTACCTTAACCATATTTTCACCTTTCAATTACCATATTATTTATATTTTCCCAATAACCAATAATCATAAAATTTTAAATTAGTTTAAATTAATCTATTTTTCAGCAGAATCCTCTTTTTCAATAGATTCATTAACAATCTCAACTAATTCATCAACATCAACAGGTTTAGGTTTTTCAATTAAAACATCTTTAGGATTTTTTAAAGCATCCCCAACATCAGCCAAAATCCTATATTCTGATTCCATTTGATGGAAACCTTCTCTTGGACCATACCTGTGACCTCTACAACGTCTTGGATCTCCTGGAGGAAATCCTCTAGATTTAGTGAAAATATTATAAGGGTCTAATTTTCTAATTTCTTTTATTGCCATCATAACATCTTCTTCATTACCACTAACCATTGCACCATAACAAGTCCATTTAACAGTAATAGGCAAATCCAAAAGATGCATTTGACTTACAATTTCATTTTCACTAACATTAGCCTTTGGACCTAATATAATCATTCTAGTTGTAAAATCAGGATCTAATTCTTCTTTTGATAATTCCGGACTAATCGCTAAGTTCGCGGACATATAAAATCTCTCCTTCTTTTAATTTACTAATTAATTCTAAATCAGTTATAACTTTTCCCACAATATTTGTAGCTTCAAATGGTTCTGCAGTAGGACCAAAATCATTATTTGCTTCAAATCTTACACCAATCAAACCAGTATTTTTCTTAGACATATTAGTTACACCAATAATTCCAGGATCAATTGTATCTACATTAGGAATATTTTCAGGAATAAGACCTTTAGCATCATTAGAATTACCCTCAAAAATAGACATATTCATTCCAGGGAATGCAAAATGAACTTTTAACTCCCCAATTGGTTTTTCAATTAAACCTGTAACCTTTTTAAAGTACCAAACAGTCCTTGGTGCTTTGTCTGTAATATCAATAACAGTAATATCTTTTGCAGGATATGCAGTTGTTGTAACTTTTCCTGCTTCAATAATCTCCACAGTAGTAGGAGGTTCTTGATGAACTATAATTGCATCATCATCACAAATACCTTCCCTTATATGTTCAATACCTTGAGAAGATAATAAATCTGCAGCTTCTTTTTGTGAGATAGCAAGAGTCATAATTCTTGGAGGATTAGACCTAACAGTAATTACATCTCCTTTAGATGCTGAATCAATTAATTCCATACCTTTTACAACGTTAGCTACAATAGTATGAGAATTAACTTCAACTCTATCTTCACGATAAATGAAAATATTACCTAAACCAGAACCATCATTTCTCATAGTAACAGTTCCTCTTTTTCTAGGACCAACTTCTTCTTTTTGTCTGGATATACCTTGAAGTTGATAGAAACCTAAAAGTGAATTTGCATCATAACTAACTTCAAATGTTCCATTTTCTATTAAAGAAAATAAATGTTCAACAGAATCTGGAGAATTAAAATTAGGTTCTAATTCTACATAAGTAAATAAATCATTACCTTCTTCTAAAACAGTATCCAAATTAGATACAGATGCACTGTCAACAGTAGTTGTTCTTTCAATAATTGGTTCAATATCTAAAATATTATCTTCTTCAGTTAAAAGAGATAAAGTTTTTTTACCACCAATTACATTAGCAAACACTCCCCTATTGTGTTCAGGGCAGCCATATATACTAAAATGTTTATCAATAGAAAATATTAAGTGTGTTGATTCATTACTAAAACCAGATAAACTTAAAACTACTTCCAAATCATTGTATTTATATTCATTACGAGAAGGTTCCAAATCAGTGACAATAGGACCTGCTGCAATTTCAGTAGATGAAGTCCATCTAATAGAACAACCTATAAATTCTTTATATTTTTCTTTCCAAACCTCGATTATAGGTTTAGCAGCCAACTCCTCAACCATCTCAAGAATAATACTGCCTTTAGGAGTTTTAATTTTAAATTTGTTAATATTCTTTTCAATTTCCTTTTCTCCTTTAATTAAGCACAAAATACTTCCAGGAGTATAAGGAGCATTTGAAATCTGGATAGCATCTTCGATAGTAGAACCATCAGCAATTTCTATTTCTTCTCCATTAATTGTTATTAACATAAAATCTCCCTAAATCATTATATTAATTAATTTTAATAATTAAATTTGAAAATTATTAAAAAACTATGACTATGAATTGTTTTTTTACAAAAATAATTACAATAAAAATATAATTAATTTTCAAATATTAAAACAGGATTTTCATCTTGCCTAAATACTTCTACTTTTTCATTTTCATTTTCTAAATAAAGTACTTTTTCATTTATTATTTCCCCAACAACTTTTGTTGTTAGAGAATATTTTTCAAGATTTTCAATTATTCTATTACAATTTTCTTCAGGAGCAGTTAAAACAAATCCTGCACCAGGATAAACTTTAAGCCATACATCCCAAGGAACATTTTCATTTTTAGGTATTTTATCTAAATTTACACAAGCACCTACACCAGATGCTTCAAGTAACATTTCAAGTGTTCCTAAAATTCCAGGATTACTAATATCTTTCCCAGCAGTTGGTAATCCTTCCATTGCAATTTGATTTATAGCATTAATTTGGTCTTGAACAAGTTTATCATCTTTAAAATAAGTAGTATCCCAATTTAATTTAGTTTCTTTATCATAGAATCTTCCATCTAAATCAATTGAAACAATTACTTTATCACCAATATTTGCACCTGATGATGGAATCATTTTATCTTTATCTGCAATACCTATGATTGCAACTCCAATAGAATTAAACTCTGCATCAGGATGAAAGTGTCCCCCCACCATAGGAACTTTGAACTTTTCACAAGCAAATTTAATACCATCCATAATCTCTTTACATGCATCATCATTATTAACAGATAAAATATTTACCATAGCAATAGGTTTTCCACCCATTGCTGCAATATCGTTAACATTCACCAAAACAGCACAATATCCTGCCCAATAAGCATCCAAGTCTATTAATTGGCCCCATATACCATCTGCTGCAAATAATACCACTTGATTATTACCAATATCTATTGCAGATGCATCATCACCAAAATCAAGAAGAACATCACCAGAAATATTATAAACTGATTTTAAAATATTTGTAACTTCAGATATAGAATTTTTACGAGTAACTCCTTTAAATTCCTGTATTGAATTTACTAAACTAGTTAAATCCAAAAATACACCATCCCAATAATTAATTTAAAAATTTAGTTTTATTTAATAATATATTTAATATTCATATCTTTTATAATTTCTATTATCTCCTCTTTCAACTCATCAATTATTTGATTTAAATCATTAGAATCTGAATTTAAAGTGAAATAATTTTTTTCATTAAAAATTTCCTTATAAATTTTAGAACCTAAAATATCATCATTACCTTCCTCAAGACAGAATATAATAGAATCATTAGATTGATATCCCTTCTCTACTAATTTATCCAAGTCTCCATCGGTAATTCCAATAATAGGTATTTCAAATCTAAATAAAATATCTGATGCAAGTAGAGTTGTATCATCACCAACAGTTACAATTAAATCCATATTCTTAAGTGCATATACATCTTCTGCTGCATGATTAAGAAAAGCAATATTCAATTGATTATCTTTATATTTATGTTTAATAACTCTTGGTTCTATTTCACTACGCCTAAGTAATCCTGTTTTAACTATTGCTTTATTTAAATCTACTTTCCCTAATTTATCAACACCATGTTTTTTAATATCTCCACCCATAATTTCCACTATAGTGCCATCAACAGAAACTAAAGAAAGTTGTGAAGACTTTGATTTACCTATAACCGTACCGTTTACAAGTATATTTTCACCAGGACTTACGCCATGAATTTTCCTTATAATCTTTTGATTATTATTATGAAGCTTATCTGATTTTAAATCAGTACTTTCTTCAGTATCATTTATATTGAAGTGTTTTTCTTTAATTAGAGTAGTACTTACCTCCATTATATCAAATTCTTCTTTAATTTTATTAATAATTACATCAATATCTTTTGATTTAAAAGGTAAATTCCAAATAACAATACTTCCATCTACTTCCCCCGGTCTTTCAATTTGTATTAATGGAATATCCTCATGAAAATTTTTATCCATATAATGATGAAAAACCTTATATCCAAATACATGACCTGTAGTAGAAGACTTTCCATAGTTAAGCAAAACTATTGCATCTACCCCCTCATCTGCAAAAATTGAAAGGGAATCACTAGGAACCAGTTTTTTAGAAATATCAATTGTATCTTCTAAAGCTGCATCAATAACTGCAGTCCTACCCATAGTTCCTCCTAATCTACATGAAACATTAGCAAATTCTGAGAAAAAATTTATTATTTTAAGTGCATAACCAGAATCAATAATATTCGGCCCATGCACAACAATTCCTATATTCATCCTATCAACATATATCAATTAAATAAATAAAAAAAATTAATTTTTAATTCTTCTTTTAAAAATTTTAGACCCGCATATTTCACAAAGCTCATCTTCATAATCAGATGGATACTCTTTCTTACACCCATTACAAGTTTTAACCCAATTATAAACCCCCTTTATTCCATCAGTAAGGATAGATTTGTATGGAATATTTAACAATTTTAAGACATTTTGAATAGAATAATCATCTGTTAAAAAAAGAATATTCTTATATTCTTCATTTATCTCTAAGGCTAAAGCAAGTAATTGTCTATCCGGATATGACAATCGCAAATCATCACCTGAATTTTTAATCACAGTATTTAATTTATTTATATAATAGTCATCTGGTGATTTAATAATTAAATTACCCTCACTTATAATTTCATCTAAAAGGATTTTACTTTTTAAATCCTTAACTTCATAAGTTATTTCTGGAACAGTGAAATTTAAATTATCTTTTGGCCGGTACCCTCCAATAAATGCAGAAGCATCTAAAATTTTGTATACATTATCCATAATTATACTTTAGTTTTAAAATTAATAAATATTATTAAATAAATATTATATTAATAAAATTATCTATAGAAAAATTAATTAGATTAAATTAATTTAGAAAAAATCAGAATAAATAAATTAAAAAAATGATAAAAAATTATTTTGAAATAGTAGGTTGATAATATGAAAAGCGAAACAATGGATTTACATAAAAAACATACACCCCCAGATATTAAATGCGGAATCATTACATTAAGTGATAGTAGATCTAATAGTAAAGAAGGTGAAAACTTAGACACATCTGGAAAATATATTATCAATCTTTTAAAAGAAAAAAACTGCAAAATAGTTCAATACAATATTATACCTGATAAAAAGGAAGAATTAATAAGTACGATTAAAGAAATGAATGAAAAAACTTGTGATGTAATATTTACAAATGGAGGTACCGGACTAGAATCTAAAGACATTACTATTGAAACTGTAAAAACATTATATGAAAAAGAAATAAACGGTTTTGGAGAAATATTTAGAGCAAAATCTTATGAAGAATTAGGTAGTGGAGCGCTTCTTTCAAGAGCATCTGCAGGAGTTTATAATAAAACAATTATCTTTTCAATGCCTGGATCACCTAATGCTGTTAAAACTGCTATGAGCATAATTATAGATGAAATAGGTCATTTAGTAAAACATACACAAAAATAAATATGTTTTAAAGAAAGATAAGAATATTTACTAAAATTATACCCCTTAAATTTTTATGTTTAATTTAGATATTTTTTTAAGTTTACAAGAATTTTTTAAATGAAATTTATATAAACAATTGATTTAATTAAAATATATCATTGTTTTTTCCACAATGAATATTAATTATCTACTCAGATTAAAAATAAACTAGTATAACCTTTCATTCTATCCTAATTTTTAATATTGCCCTTCTACTTAGTGAAAGAATATAATTTTTATAAGAAAAAATATGGTTGATTTTAAAAAAATTTATAAAGAAAAAAATTCTTAATTAAAATTTAATTTTTGATAATTAAAGAATAAAATAAAAATTGGTTAAATTAATTAATACTATTTAAAATTAAATTATACTCTTTAGAGATAAATAATTTTAATATAGATAATTATTTAGTGATAATATGAAATTTTTAGAATTCGACAAAACAAGAGATTTTCCTTTCTATAGACATAATCCTCATTTATCAAATGAAAGTTGGTTAATTTTACTTCTTTCCGTTCCACTTGCATTTTTAGTTTATGTTTTTTTATCATCATTTACATCTGAATTGGTCGGTAGTGTCTATTTCATGCTAATAATGTTAATTCCATTATTATACTTTTCAAATTGGAATTATAAGTTGTTTATTCAAAAACCAACTAAAAATGAGATTATTTTAGGAGTATTAATGTTTATTGGTTATATGATATACTCAATAATTATAGAAAATCTTTTAGTAAATTTAGGAATAGTTTACCCTGCTGGTGCAAATCCATTAAATATTGATTATATTAGTTTAATCTCATTGATTTTTTCAATGATGGGTGAGGAATTAATAAAATTCATACCTTTAATGTTCTTTTTAAGATTATTTTATAAAGTTACTGAAAATCGTAACCTATCCTTTGCATTATCATCAATTATTATAATGATAGGATTTGGATTACTCCACTACGATTTTACCAGTTCAGTTATTTCAGTTTTGCTTTTACAAGGATTAGGAACTTCTTTTGAGTTATATGGTTACTTTAAAACTAAAAATATCTTTGTATCATATTTATCCCATATATTGACTGATGCAACAGTATTTATATTAATACTTTCAGGACTTTAATCTAATAATTTGATTTAAAAATACCTTAAATCATCTTATTTTTTATGTGCAGTTATAATTGTAAAACTACTTGAATTAATAGTGATTAATACACCATCAACATCAACATAATAGTTTTTACCTTTTTTTCTAACAATTGAATTTTTATCTTTAAGTTTTAAAATACAATAGTTAACTGGATTATCTTTTATTTGCAAATTTTTTTGTATTCTTCCAATACCCATTTCAGTAGTATGAATCTTATCGATATTTTCTAACAGTACCTTTTTATACATATTAACCCTCTTATTTTCATCTTACATAATTATAATACTAATTTATTTATATTAAATAAACCTATTAATATTATGTCATTTTTAAAATTTATTATAAAAAATCCATTTAGGCGAAAAACCAGTGCAACGTTAGCCATAGTAGGTATTGCAATAGGCATTATTGTAATTGTAGCCCTTGGCGGAATTACAGATGGTTTAATAAACACTTTCGAAGATACCATTCATGCAGGAGGTGCTGATTTTTCAATTTCAGGTAAAGAAACTGGGGATTCAGCTTATGGAACCAATACCATAGATGCTTCTTGGACTGATAAAATTGCAAATGTAACTGGTGTAGACGAAGCTTACCCAATATATGTTGTCCTAACATCAGTTGGCGATAAGTATATGAAAAGTTTAATTGGTGTAGAACCAAAAGGAATAACATTAGCAGATATTTCTATAAAAGAAGGTAGAATATTTAAAGATAATGCTAATGAATTAGTTATAGGAGATATTTATGCTGAAGATAATGATTATAAAATAGGAGATACAATTGAAGTTGATGGAGAAGACTTTGAAGTTGTAGGAATAATTGAAACTGGAGATCAAAGTATGGCCAGCGGAGTATTTACCTCAATTTCTAAAGTTGGAGAGTTAATGGATGATGAAGATTCTATTTCTAACATATACGTTAAAGTAGACAAAGGTGCTGATGCACAAGAAGTAGCAGATAGAATTGATGAGAAATATGGAGATGACCTTAAAACAATCACTTCTATTATGGAAATGGAACAAATGGCAAAAATGTTAAATATGCTTCAAGGGTCAACTTGGGCAATATCTCTTCTAGCTATATTCGTTGGAGGATTAGGTATTATTAACACTATGTTAATGTCAGTATTTGAAAGAACTAGAGAAATAGGAGTTTTAAAAGCTGTAGGTTGGTCAAATACGAAAATACTTACGATGATTGTTGGAGAATCATTGGTTATTACAATTATTTCTGCTATCATTGGTTCAATAATAGGATATTTGGCTTGTATATTATTAGGTCCTCAAATAGGAATAAGTCCTTTGTTTACCCCTAAAATATTTATACAAGCATTTATAATTGCAATTATTGTTGGTGTAATTGGAGGATTATATCCTGCAATTAAAGCTATTAAATTACCTCCAACAGAGGCATTGAGATATGAGTGAGGTGATAATATGAATGCCGTAGAAATTAAAGATTTATATAAATCATATGAAAATGGAAAAATAAAAGCATTAAATGGTATTGACCTCACAATTAAAGAGGGAGAATTTGTCTCCATTATTGGTCCCTCAGGTTCTGGTAAATCAACATTACTAAATATGCTCGGAGCTTTAGATAGCCCAGATTCTGGAGTTATTAAAGTTGCGGGTAAAGATTTAACATCTGATAAAAAATTAAACCAATTCAGAGCAGAAAAAATAGGATTTATCTTCCAATTACATAATTTAATTCCAAATGTTTCTGCTCGTGAAAATATTGAAATTCCCATGTATACTCAAAAAATTTCATCAAGTGATATGAAAGAACGTGCATTAAAATTATTAGAAGATGTTGGCCTTCCAGATAAAGCTGATATTTTACCCAATAAATTATCCGGTGGTGAACGTCAAAGAGTTGCAATTGCTCGTGCACTTGCTAACAGCCCCTCAATTATATTAGCAGATGAACCAACAGGATCACTAGATTCTAAAACAAGTAGTAAAATTCTTAAGCAATTAATTGATTTGCATGAAGATAAGAACGTAACACTTATAATTGTAACTCATGATATGAATGTAGCTAAACTATCAGATAAAGTTATTGAAGTTTTAGATGGAGAAATCATTAGCCCATATGAGAATAATTCTCTAATAAACAATAAAATAAATGTATAATTTTTTAAAATTTAATTCCAAAAACAAATATTACAACAATAAAGCAAAAATGTGAAAATAAATGTAAACCCCTAAACTAATTTCATTAAGAGATACAATAACTCTTAATACTTTTTTTCTTTTTTTAAAATATAATATATAAAAAATAATCTTATTTTACTTAAATATTGGTAAATCATTAAAGTAAATTTAAAACCAGATACAGATCATATGAAAAATAAAATAATATAAAATAAAAAAATAAAAATATTGAAATTAATCATCAAAGAACTCGCTAACAGAAATCAAAGGTTCTAATTTAATTTGTTCTTTTTCAAATTTATCAATTGCACCTTCTTCTCTATCAACACACACAAAAGCCCTTTTAACAATTCCCCCATTTTCTTCAATGACTTTAATAGCTTTTAAAAGAGAGCCTCCAGTAGTTGTAACATCTTCAACAACAATTACATTATCTCCACTATTAAGTTCACCTTCAATTTGTTTACTAGTTCCATAACCCTTTTTTTCTTTTCTAATCATTAAAAGAGGAATATCACTTAAAATTGAAGATGCAGTTGCAATAGGGACTGCACCTAATGCAGGACCAGCAATCTTATCAATATCATCATCTTTAATACCATCAGTTATCATTTCACCAATGGTTTTTAGAATTAATGGATTAGTGATTGCTTTTTTCATATTAACATAATAATCACTTTCTTTTCCTGAAGCTAATACAAAATGACCTTTTTCAAAAACCTTATTTTCTTTTAAAATTTCAATTAAATATTCTTTTGAAGCCATATTATAACCCTAATAAAAAAATAATAGTGAACTCTACTTAAATATCAAATTCACCTTTAAGGATAATTTTCTCCCCAATAGTTTTAATTAAATCAAATGGTACAACTTCTTCACTATTAGAAGAGTTAAAAGCTGAAAATCCTTTTTGCTTTAGGATTATAGATAATAATTCTTTTGTATCTTCATCGAATTCTAAATCACTTACAACACCCATATGAATTGCATTAACATCTAATACTTCTTTACCGATAATATCTGCAACGATTTTCATAATATTTCCTCCATCATAATTTTAAATAAAAATATTACTTAAACTATATTTAATTTTTAATTATTTATAAATTTAGTATAATAATATATTAAATATTTGATTATATATTTATAAAATTTTTTTAAAGTATAGAAAATTTAAAACCCTATAAATTTTATATTTAATAATTATTTTAAATTATAAGTATTTTAAAACTTCTAAGAAATTATAAAAATAAAAAAAGTCTATAAAAATGATATAATAAATAAGTCAAGTTTAAGTGAAATCACAAAAAACTAAACAATACCTTAAAAATAAGATTACAAATAGTTTTCAAGTGGAAAATAACACTTGAAACTCTTTAGAATATTTAATAATATAAACATTTAAAAAAAAAATCGAAATTGAATAAATGGAGAAATATTTAACTATTCTCCACTTTATTCCAATTTATAATACCATAAACAACACATATTATTGTAAAAAGTATTATAAGTATATAACATCCCCATATCATTGGATCTTCAATTCCTAAAACAGTCATAATATCACCATTAATGTTTAATTTAAATTAATCTATTTTTTAAAAGATTTTTCAAGTAAATCTGCATCTAATGGTTTTGTAAGTAAACTTACAACTATTACGAATATTGCAGATATTGGAACACCGAAAATTAAAGGGTCAATTGATGGCCATGGCATTGTTTGTATTAAAACAGGTGTACCAAAGATAAAATTACAAATACCTAATGTGTCTGCAGTTTTTTCATATAGAAATAATAAACAGAACAAACTAGTTAATAAACCAGATATTACTCCTGCAATTGCACCTTCTCTTGTTGTCCTTTCCAGTAAATAGATGCAATGAATAATGGCAAAAAGGCAGCTGCACAAATACCCATAAATAAGGAAGTTCCAAGAGCAATTACACTTGCAGGTAATATATAACCTAATACAAGTGAAATTACAACAGCAATTAAAATACCTATTTTAGTTGGAGTTACTAAGTTTTCAGCTATTTGATTTTTTATAGTACCTACAATATCACTACCAAATGAAGTTCCCTGAATGTGATAAAGAGAAGATAAAGTACTCATTGCTGCTGCAAGTAAGGTTAATAAAAATACATAAACAAACCATTCTGGAAGTGCCATATTAATAAATATTGAAATAATCTTATCAACATTTCCACCTACAACCTCAACAGCAGTTTTTCCAAGTTTTTGATAAAAATATACATTAGAAAGTGAACCGGCAATATATGCAGTTACAGGCATAACTGCAATGAATATTCCTCCAATTAAAACAGCTCTGTTCAATTCTCTATCAGATTTAACAGTCATAAAACGTACAATTAATTGTGGCTGAGCAATAGTACCAATACCTACACCCATAATCAATGTTGATACTAAGTACCACCAAAAGGGACTACCTATTTTTGGAAAGCTTGTAAATCCTGTTCCTCCCTGAGATAATGCTTCATGAGGATATAATGATACCATATTAGTTAATACAGTATTTGCCTGAATAACTCCTCCAAGTTTCCAATAAATAAATATTAATAAAAATATCATTCCACAGAACATAATTGTTCCTTGTAAAGCATCAGTATACATAACTCCTTTAATTCCACCGTAAAATACATATACTGCAATAATTATTGAAAATAAAAGTAATACCACCTGGAAATTAATAGAAAGTGATGTTTCGATAAATCTTGCAGCACCTATTAAAACTACAGAAGAATACAAAGGCATACCTAAAAATATAATAAGGCCAGAAAATATTTTTAAAAACTTACTATCAAATCTACGTGCTAAAAAATCAGGAAATGTGACAGACTTTAAATTTACACCAATCCTACGGGTTCTTTTACCTAAAAATACAAATGCAATAAAAATTCCAACTGATAAATTTAAAAATGCCAGCATAAAATACTCATACCATACTTACCAACAATGCCTCCAAAACCAACAATAGCTGCCGTAGAAATAAAAGTTGCACCATAACTTAAGGCCATAATATATGGATGACTATCTCTTCCCGCAACTAAATAATCTTCAGAGAAATCAGTTCTTTTATAAGCAATATAACCTACATATACAACTAAAAAAAAAAGATAGATTATAAAAACTACACTTAAAATTAAAAGATTCATATTTAACCTCTCAAAAAAAAAATACAAATTTATAGCAAACTTATAAAAACTTAAAAAATATTTATTAAATAGTATAAATTCAAAAAAAATGAACATAATAATAAAATTTAATCAAAATCAGAACAAGAATAAAAGAGATTTTAAAATTAAAAAAATATAAAATCTATTCAAAAATTCTATAATTAAAATAAAGTTTTAAAATATATAAATATTTACATTTGTTTAAAAAAAAAAATAAAATATAAAATTAAAATCATTAAAAAAAGTAAAAAATAGTTCTTTTAAGATTAAACTGAACCATATCATACTAAATTTTCTTAAAAAACTTAGAGTCTATAATGAAAATAAACAAAATAATTAAAAATAATAAAAAAAATGTGTAATTCTATAAAAATTATGTGAATTTAGAAAAAATAATATTAAAACCTCTAATTAAAGATATAAATAATATTTATAATAAAGATATATTGTAAAATTTTATTTTAAAATTAATAACTTAAGTGATATAATGATATGGAATGAAGAAATGGAATGTATGGATCCTGAAAAAAGGAAAGAATTGCAACTTGAAAGACTGAAAAAGGTAGTAAAATTAGCATACGATAAAGTACCATTCTATCACAGAAAATTTGATGAAATAGGTCTTAAAGTTGAAGATATACAAAGTTTAGAAGATATTCAAAAAATTCCATTTACAACTAAAGATGATTTAAGGGCAGCATATCCATTTGAAATGGTGGCAGTGCCACCTGAGGAGATTGAAGAAATTCACGCATCATCAGGTACAACTGGAACTGCAACTGTTACCTGTTATACAAAAGAGGATATTGACATTTGGGCAGAAATATCTGCAAGAGCAATAGGAATGGCAGAAGGTGAAAAAAGAGATAAAATCCAAAACTGTTATGGATATGGTTTATTCACTGGAGGTTTTGGTATAGACCATGGTGCTAGAAAATTTGGAGCTGCAGTTATTCCCATGTCATCAGGTAATACTAAAAGACAACTTGAAATTATGAGAGATTTCAAACCTGCAATCTTAACATGTACTCCATCATATGCTATGTATCTTGGAGAAGCACTTGAAGAAGAAGGATATGGGCCAGGAGACATTCATCTTAAAACTGGTATCTTCGGTGCTGAAATGTGGACTGAAGAGATGAGAAAAAGAATAGAAAATAAATTAGGGATTAAAGCATTAAATATCTACGGTCTTACTGAAATCATCGGCCCTGGAGTCTCTAATGAATGTTTAGAGAGAAATGGAATGCATATTCAAGAAGATCACTTTTATCCTGAAATTATTAATCCTAATACATTAGAAGTTTTAGAAGATGGTCAAGATGGTGAACTTGTTTTAACATGTCTTACAAAAACAGGAATGCCAATTTTAAGATTTAGAACTAGGGACATAACTTCTCTTGTCCATGGAAAATGTAAATGTGGAAGAACTACTGTAAGAATGACTAGAATTACAGGAAGAACAGATGATATGATGAAAATCAGAGGAGTTATGGTTTTCCCATCACAAATTGAAAGAGGATTACTTAAAGTCAGTAAAGCAAGTCCGAACTACCAAATACATGTTACAAGGCCTGACACATTAGATGAAGTTGAAATAAAAGTAGAAATAACTCCCGAAATGTTTTCAGATGAAATGAAAGCTTTAGATGAAATAAGATATAAAATAGCTAAAAGTATATCAAAAGAAATAGCTCTTAGAGTAAATGTAACTCTTGTTGAACCAGGGTCCTTACCAAGAAGCGAAGGTAAAGCAGTAAGAGTAATTGATGAGAGGAACTTCAAATAGGTGATAATATGGTAGTAAAACAAATATCAGTGTTTATTGAAAATACTGAAGGAAGCTTAAAAAAGGCAATAAATGCAATATCTAATGAAAAAATAAACATACGTGCATTATCCATTGCAGATGGTGCAGAATTTGGGATTTTAAGATTAATTGTAACAGATAATGAAAAAACTAAAAAAATCCTTAAAAACAATGGATTTATTTTAAGAGAAAACGAAGTTATTGTTATTGGAATTCCCGATGAACCAAATGGATTAAACACACTTTTAGATATTTTAGAAGGGGAAAAAATTAACCTTGAATATGTTTATGCATTTGCTAATAACAAAACTGATGAAGCAGTAGTTGTAATTAAAGTAGAAGATTACAAAAAAGCTAAAAAACTCTTAAAATCACATAATGCTAATTTATTTGATGAAAATGATATTGCTAATTTGTAAATCGACTAAATTAAAGAATATTTCTTTAATTTACTTCTTTTTTTTGATTAATTATTTATTTAATATTTATTTTTAATTAAATCTATTTATAACCCACCAATAATATTTTATTCTAATTAAATCTATTTTTATTTAAGCATAATATTTTATTTTGAATTTAAACTATTTTATTTAAATTAAAAACTATTTTACATATTTAAATCATTAAATACATTTTTTATAAGAATAATAATATAATAGTAACAGTAAAACTGTGAAACTTCTAAAATAATTAAAAAAAGCTAAAATACTAAATTTTAAAAAAATAAAATAAAAAAAAGTAATAATTAAAAAGTAAAAATTAAAATGAAAAAATTAAAAGTAAATAATAAACTAAAAAAAAGTAAAAAAATATAGAAAATACTTAATCTAATATAAAAAAGAATAAAAAAATTATTAATAAATTAATCTTCTTCAGTTAAAACTATTTTTATTCCTTCATCATCAAAAGTATAAGAATCATCTCTTTCTTTAAGGTCTTTTAATTCCTCAATTAATTCCCCATTTTCAAGCAAATACATAAAACCATTAAAGAAATTATTCCAATCTTCCTGTTCGTCTTCATCACAAATAAAGGTCGTGTTTTCTCTTAAATCTGCAGGATTATCAGACCAATCAGATCCTGTATAAAATTCCTGGTTTTCCACCTGATTATCATCATCAAAATCAACAGCCATAATGATTTCACAATCAGTGAAACTATCAATATTAGTCAATTTAAATTCAGGCATATTACCACCAAAATTCTAAAATTTTTTAAATAATACTAAGTCAAACAGTATTATCATATAAATTATTAATACATAATTATTACATATAAAATTATCTATAAATTTTTTAATATGGAACTTTATAAACTTTTTAATAATTTAATTAAATCTTCTTTTGAATAACCTAATTTAATAAATAAATTTTTAATACTTTCATTTTCACCAAATTGATTTATTTCATTCCAATTTTTAAAATCATTTTCAATAATTCCATTAATCAATAATTGTATAGTGATTAAATCATCACTATCAATAGCAACTAAAACTTCTTTATTATCAAAAATTCCATCTGGATCAACTAAATCAAATTGATTGGAACCATCATTTTTTCTTTTGATTATAGCGTTATTAATTTTATATGACATTGCTTCACCTTAATATAAAATTGAAAAATATAATTAACTAATAATAATTTTAAATACAATTATTTAAATGTTTTATCTTTTAGTTTAAAATTAAGATAAATGGATAAATTATTTAATAGCATTGTACCCATATTCAAATGCTTTAAGATTCATTTTATGGAATTTTTCATTTAAATTATTCTTCATAGCTTTAATAATATTTTCTTTATCTAATGGAAAATTAAAAACAGCTACTGCAGAGCCAAGAAGAACCATATTTAATGATAAAATACTGCCTGATTCTTCAGCATAATGATTACCAGAAACGGGATATACATTATTATAATTTTCCTTTAGAGAACTAATAATTGAATCAACACTAGGATAAGAATTAGTTCCTGCAATTTGTGCCGGGACAATGGGATGTGTATTGAAAACCAAGTAAGTGTCTTTATTTGCTTTAGATAATCCTCTTACTACTTCCGAAGGTTCAAAAGCAAGAATCATACTTGCAGTATTTTTTTCAATAATTGAACTTTTATATTCACCTATTTTAATTTCAGTTGATACAGAACCTCCTCTTTGACTCATTCCATGAATTTCACTCATAACAACATTTAAACCCTCGTTCATTGCTGCTTCACCAATTATTGTAGAAGTTTTAATAATACCTTGACCACCTACCCCACATATATAAATTGAATAATTATCTTTAACCATAATTATAACCTCTTAATTCAATAATATTTATTAAATAGTTTCAAATGCATTATAATCACATATTTGACTACATATAGAACAACCATTACACATTGATGTGTCAACCACGACTTTACCTTTAATTTTACTTATAGCAGGACATGCTAAATTATTAATACATGAATCACAATTTTTACATTTATCATAGTTTACTTTAATAGGAGGTTTCTTATTAAATCCTTTAATTAAAGTACATGGAGATTTTGCGATGATTACTGAAACTCCCTCATTTTCTAAAGCTTTTTTATATGTGTCAACGGTTTGTTTTAAGTTTAATGGATTAATTACACGTACAAAACTAGCACCAGATGCTAGGGCAAGTTCCCTTATTGAAATTTCAGGTGATTCATCCCCCATACCATCTACAGGCATACCTGGATTAGGTTGACCGCCAGTCATTGCAGTTATACGATTATCCAAAATAGTGACAATAAAATTCTGTTTATTATGCACTCCATTAATTAATGGTGAAATTCCACTATGGAAAAATGTTGAATCTCCAATAAAACTTATAACTTTTTGATCTGTTGCCACTGCAAATCCACAACCATCACCTATACTTGAACCCATACTTAAAAGATAATCAGCCGCATTATAAGGAGGATTGATTCCAAGAGTATAACATCCAATATCAGATGCAAAAATCACTTCATCTTCACTTATGTTAGATTCTTTTAATGCTTGTTTAACGCCATAATAGGTTGCTCTATGAGAACATCCTGCACATAATGTTGCTGCTCTTGTTGGTAAGTCCCCAATAACTTTTTCTAATGATTGAGTATGTGAAAGTGAAAAATTTTCATCTGTATAATTTAATATTTTGATAAAACCCTCTCTTACAATATCACAGTTAAATTCCTCAACCATTGGGAATGTTTTATCTAATTTACCATGAACTGGGATATTTAATCCATTCATTCCAACTGTAAGAAGAACATCCCTTTCACAAATAGGGTCAACTTCTTCAATAACAAATACCCTATCTAAATCTTTAATAAACTCATAAATTAAATCATAAGGTGTCGGATAGGAAAGCGTTAATTTTAAAATTTTCATATCTAAATTATCCAAAGATGCAACATCATAAGCATAATTATAAGCACTACTTGAAGAAATTACCCCGATTTTAGCATTGTCTTTAATTTCAACGACTTCATTAATATTAAGTGAAGATATATTATTTTGAAATTTTTCAATTTTTTCACTTAATATTTTATGCATTACTATCACATTTACAGGAACCGGAATATAAGATTTAGGGTCCTTATTAAAATAACCCCTATTATAATGTTTTCCTTCAACAGTTTTACCCTTTTGAGATTTAATATCTCCAAATTCAACAATTCCCCTCATATGAGATACACGAGTAGTGGTTCTAATTATGACCGGAATTTCCAATTCTTCAGATAATTCAAATCCATAAACCATCATGTCTTTTACCTCTTGAGGATTAGAAGGTTCAAGTATTGGCATATTTGCAAGGCGAGCATAATTTCTTGTATCTTGTTCATTTTGAGATGAAAAAACAGACGGATCATCAGCAACAAGAATAACCATACCTCCCTTAACACCAGAATATGCAGTAGTAACAAATGAATCAGATGCAACATTCAAACCTACATGCTTCATAAATGTAAATGATCTAAGACCACTTACAGCTGATGTAGCTGCAATCTCCATAGCAACTTTTTCATTAGTTGAAAATTCAAAATATACACCTGCATCCTTTGCAATAAATGATAATGTATTTCCAATTTCAGATGAAGGAGTTCCAGGATAAGTAGCTGCAACAGATATTCCAGCTTCAATTGCACCTCTTACAGCAGCTTCATTACCTAGTAGAAAATGTTTTTCTCCTTTTTTACCATTAACTAATTGATTATAAGCCATAATATACCTCTAAATTTCTAAATAAAAGTAATAATTAAATTTTAAATATTAGACTGATAATAAAATTTTTAAAAAATCATAATCTATTTATTAAACTATATTATTTATCTTCCTTTGAATATATAAAGTAATATATTCTATTAAAGAGTGTTGGCCAAAAATATATTTTTTAAATAAATTCTTTCTTTATTTCTAAAATAAAGCCATTAAGATGTTTTAAAAAAAAGTTTTAGACTTTATGCAGACACCATAAAAAATAAATAATATTATTACTGAGAAAAACAATTTTAAACTCATTTTTAAATATTTCTTAAGTTTTAAAATTTAAAAAAAACTAATCCTCAATAAAAACATAGATATAAAAAAGATATTCAAGTAATTTTAAATTTAAAATAAATAAATAGCCTTAAAACATGAGATAAAAATAGTTAAAAATTGTTTATATTTTTGAACCTTTATAATTCTATAAAATTACGTAATGCATTTTCAAAAAATAAAAAAATTTAAAAAAATTTAAAAAATACTAATAAAAATTATATTATTTAAAATATAAAATAATAATAACTGATTTAATTTAAATTACAAACAATCTTATTTAAAAAAAAAATATTTAAAAATTATCTCTTTTTATTCATTCATAAATTAGAAGGTAGGTTTATTATGATAACTGTAAAAGTATTAAGGTTTAATCCAACTAAAGATGAGAAACCTCATTTTGAAAGTTATGAAATTGAAAAAACGGAACAAATGAAAATTTTAGATGGATTAACTGTAATTAATAAAAAATATAATGAAGACATTAGTTTTAGAAGTTCCTGTAGAGCAGGCCAATGTGGTTCATGTAGTCTAAAAGTTAATGGGTGTGGTGCTCTTGCATGTAAAGAAGAAATTAATGATAATGACATTATCGAACCTTTAGACTTACCTGTAATTAAAGATTTAATTGTTGATAGAAGCCAGTGGGAGAAAAAAACTAAAGATTTAAATCTTCAATTAAATAACGATGAACCCCATGAGTTAAATCTTGATTTAAGTCCTGAAGATACTGAAGATACACGAAAACTTAGAACATGTATTGAATGTTATTCATGTCTTTCAACATGTCCTGTTGTAAAGGATTTTAAAGATGACTATGCAGGACCTTATTTTATGAGATATTTGTCTAAATTTGAATATGACCCTCGTAATGAGTCTGACCGTTTAGTTCAACTACTTGATGAAGGAGTATATGATTGTACTAGTTGTAGAAAATGTGAAGAAGTATGTCCTAAAAACATTTGCATTTATGGAAAAGCTATTGAAAAATTAAGATCAAAACTTGTTAAAGGAGATTTAGGGCCTTTAGATGCACATAAAGCCATAAAGAAAAGTATTAGTGAAACTAATCGTTCTGTTAATTATGATGAAAAAATTGGTAGTTTTGTTAAAGATATTAATAAAGAAAAAAATGATAAAAAGTCTAAAGTTGCATTATTTACCGGCTGTATGGTTGATTATAGACTTCCTCATGTTGGATATGCATTAATTGATGTTTGTAAAGCTAATAACATTGATATTGATGTTCCAAAAGGTCAGGTTTGTTGTGGTTCACCACTTCTAAGAACTGGACAAACTGACATAATAAAGAAATTAGTAGATATAAACAAGGAAGTCTTTAAGGATTATGATACAATTATTACAATCTGTGCAGGATGTGGAGCTACACTTAAAAATGATTATCCTAATTATGGATTTAATAGTAATATAATGGATGTAAGTGAATTCTTAGTCGATAAACTTGATACAAGCAAAATGAAAAAACTTAATAAAACAGTTACTTGGCATGACCCATGTCACTTAATTAGAGGACAAGGAGTGGTCAATCAACCTCGAAAAATCATAGAAATGATTCCAGGTGTTGAATTTAACGAACTTGAACATCCAGCACAATGCTGTGGAGCTGGAGGTGGAGTAAAATCTGGAAAACCTGAAATCGCTATGGCACTCTCAAAAGATAGAGTAAATGAAATAAAGAAAACCAGTGCAGAAACTGTTTTAAGTATTTGTCCATTTTGTCAACGTAATATCCAAGATGGCCTAGATGCAGAAGGGCTTACGAATATTAATGTTATAAACTTAATTGAACTACTCAAAGAAGCATACAGTTAATTAATTAAATGATTTATTTTCTTTAAAATAGGTGGTAAATATGACAGACACAGCAACTGAAGAAGAAGTAATAATTGAAACCAACCCTATTGTTGAAAGTGACGAAGAGAATAAAGATAAAGAAAAGAAAACTGATGAAACATGCCCTAAAACTAAAACAAAATCCATTTCAACAAAGAGAGGAATAGTTAAAAATGATAATAACTATTCAGAAGCTGCAAAAGAACTTAGAGAAAACCTTTATGTTGTTTTTGTAGAATGTGAAACCTCAGGAAATGTAGGATTTCTAGCTAGAACCATGGCTAATTTTGGACTTAAAAATCTTATTTTAATTAATCCTTGTAAACTTAAAGAAGATGCATATTACCAGTCAATGCATGCAAAAGAGATTGTTGAAACAGCCGAAATATATGACACCCTAGAACATTTCCTTGAAAGTAAAGGAATAGATTTTATTATAGGAAGTACAGGTACTCCTGGAGGAAGTTATAATCTTTCAAGAATACCAATTAAACCTGAAGAATTATCTGTTAAAATGAACCCTAACAATAAAATTGCAATATTATTTGGAAGAGAAGGAGATGGACTTAATAACGATGAAATAGACAAATGCGACATTATTGTCTCTATTCCAACAGACCCTACTTATCCGGTTATGAACATTACCCATGCAGCTGCAATTATTTTTTATGAAATATTTAAAAATAGAAATAGCTTTCCAAAAGAAGGTTTAGATGAAAGTACACATATTGAAAAAGAATACCTTCTTAAAAGTATGAATGATTTAATTGATAATTTAGATATTCCAGAACACAAAAAAAGAAATGGAAATAAAACTTTTAAAAATATTATTAACCGCGCATTTATAACAGGACGTGAAGCTCATACATTTATGGGGATTTTAAGACATATTAAAGAAGATTTAATTAATAAAAAATAATATTCTATTTATACAAAACTGTATTAGAGCTAAAATAATTATTTAAAAAATATAATCATATTAATTAAATTTTTAAATTATGAAATTGATAAATTAATATTAATATAAAATTTTATAATAATTCAAAATTTTTTAAAAAAAGTGAATTAGAGGAATGTGCATGGGCATATTAAGTGATAAAGACCTTAAAAAATATTTAAACGAAGGAAAAATTGTTATAGACCCAATAATTGATGAAGAACAAATACAACCCTCTTCCATCGATATGAGACTTGGAGATGAATTTAAAGTATTTAAAGTTATTAGTAAACCATATATTGATCCTAAAGACCCTGAAGAAATTGCATCATATATGGAATCTATGGTTGTAGAAGAGAATGATGCATTTATTATACATCCAAACGAATTTGCACTTGCAACAACATACGAATATGTTAAAGTTCCAGAGGATTTAGTTGCTCGTGTTGAAGGTCGTTCCTCAATGGGTAGACTTGGAGTTACTATGCATGTAACTGCAGGATTTATTGATCCTGGTTTTGAAGGTAAAATCACATTAGAAATATCCAATATTGGTGCAATGTCAGTAGCATTATATCCTGGTCAAAGAGTATGTCAAATTGTTTTTGAAACAATGACTAGTCCTTCTAAAAGACCATATGGCCATCCAGATAGAAAAAGTAAATATATGGGCCAAAAAAGTCCTGAAAGTAGTCGTATAAAACAGGACTATGAATTAAAATAAATAAATAATTTATTTATAGTTTAAGATTAAAAATTTTTTATTTAAAATCAAATTAAATTTGAATTTAATTAATTTAATTAATTATAAATTTATTAACTAATTAATCAAAAATTTCTAATTCTTTAAATTATTTCTGAGATAAAATGAAAATTTTATCTAAAAATAAATAAACATAACCTAATTATAATTAATGAAAATTTTTTATATAAAAATTAAAACTATTATTTTGGAGCTATTATATGAATCATGAAAAAATGACAAATGTAAGTAGAAAAAGAGGATTCCTTTGGCCTTCATATGAGATATATTCTGGGGTTTCTGGATTTACCGATTATGGACCTCTAGGTGCAAGTTTAAAAAATAATATTATGCAAAAATGGAGAAAACAATATATTGTAGGCGAAGGATTTAGAGAAATAGAAGGGCCTACAGTTATGCCTAAAGAAGTGTTAAAAGCGTCAGGACATGTTGATAATTTTACAGACCCCATGTGTAAATGTGAAGACTGTGGAGAAGTCTTTAGAGCAGATCATATTATTGAAGAAGCAATCGGTAAAGATGTTGAAAGTTTTCCAAATGAAAAATTAGATGAAATTGTCTTAGAAAATAATATTAGCTGTAGTGAATGTGGAGGGAAACTTTCTAAAATATGGGATTACAACTTAATGTTTAAAACCCAAATTGGTGCAAAAGGAAATAAAATTGGATATATGAGACCTGAAACTGCACAAGGAATATTCATTTTATTTAAAAGATTATCCAGATATTTTGGTGGAAGATTACCTTTTGGAGTAGTACAACTTGGAAAAGCATACCGAAATGAAATTTCTCCAAGACAAGGAGTCATAAGACTAAGAGAATTTACACAGGCGGAAGCAGAAATATTCTTAAACCCTCAAGATAAAACTCATCCCAAATTTGAGAATATAAAAGATGAAAAATTCAGATTATCCTCCCAAGATGTTCAAAAAAATGAAAAAGAAGAGATTGTTGTTACAGGACAAGTCGCATTAGATGAAGGCATTATATCAAGCGAGATGCTTATTTACCAATTATATCTTGCAAGAAAATTCTTATATGATATAGGAATTCCAGATGAAGCTTTAAGATTTAGACAACATCTTCCAGGAGAAATGGCACATTATGCACTTGACTGTTGGGATGTTGAATGTAAAACCGACCAATATGGATGGGTTGAGATTATTGGTATAGCAGATAGAGGAGATTATGATTTAAGCTCCCATACAAAAGAAAGTAATGAAGATTTAAATGTTTACATTCCTTACGATGAACCTAAACTAGTTAAAAAAACAGTTATAAAACCAAATATGGCTAAATTTGGGCCGTCATTTAAACAGGACAGTCCTAAAGTGAAAACCTTCCTTGAAAATTTAAATGATGAGGAAATTAAAGACCTTAAAGCTGCAATTGACAAGGAAGGTAAATATATTATAAAATTAGATAAAGATTTAGAACTATTAGCTGAACATTTAAGTTTTGAGGAAATAGAAGAAGAAGTTAAAGGAGAAAAAATCACACCGCATGTTATTGAACCATCTTTTGGCATAGACCGTATATTATACTGTACCCTTCTCCATTCATTTACTGAAACTGATGAAAAAGATTATTTCAAATTTGAAAAAACCATTGCACCTATTGAAATAAGTGTATTTCCTCTTTTAAATAAAACACCACTTACAAAAATAGGATTTGAAATAACTGAAAATTTAAGAAAAGAAGGTTTCAATGTAGATTACAGTACAGCAGGTTCTATTGGTAAAAGATATGCTAAATCTGATGAAATTGGTGTGCCTCTTGCCATTACAGTAGATTTTGACTCTAATGAAACTGATGATGTAACTGTTAGATATAGAGATAGTGAAAAACAAAAGAGAATAAAAATAGATGAGTTAAATAATTTTGTTGAAAACTATTTTAACAAAAAAGACTAAAATTTATTTAATTCATTTTTTTATCTTTTTATCCATTGACCGTGTAAAATAAATATTAGTGCATATATTCAATTAAAGTTAAGAATTCTAACGTTTCATATTTTTATTCAATAATCCCCTATAAATATGAACATAAGCCCATCTGACAATAACTCTTTTAACAATCCACATATGAATATTAAGTCTTACTCCATTGACTTTAAGTTCACATTCCTTAACTTTCAGATTTTGCCTATCCATCCACACATCAAAAAGACGTTCAGTTAAAAACCCATAAATTCTTTTTTTGATAATCATTATAACCAGTCATATCTACTCTTTTTTCTACTTCAGCAAGTATTGGAAATACCCTTAAGTTTAGTTAATCTTGTAAATAAGTTTAGCTACCCATAATTAATGAGAAATCATAATTATTCTTTATATTATGAGTCTAATGTTAAAGTTAAGTCTTTATAATATAACTTTCAAAGTCATAATCTTAATACTGCAATAATTTTTAATTTAAGTTAAAATATTACAAAAATAAGAAAATATAATAAAAAAATAATAAAATAAAGAAAATTACTTATATTCATTATTCTTCAATATCTAAAAAATCATTATTTTCTAAAAATTGAGATTGGTCTAAACAATATTCGAATAATTTTAAACCCCATTTTATACCTCCCCTAGATTTATCATAAAATATTACATCATTATCATAATTTCCATCAATGTATGAAAGATTTAAACTCATAAAATTATCACCAACATTTAAGAAAATATCAAAATTTACATCAGCAATATAAATAGCTGTTTTACTTGAGGATCTGATTGTTTCAAATTCATTTTTATAATTTTGACAAAGTTCTAAATATATATCCTGATTTAAAATTAAATTCAGATTATAAAAAGGATTTCTATTTATAAACTCATTTAAAATTTCTACATGTTTTGAAGAACAAACAGATAAAACTATATTAAGGATTTTACTATCTTTAACCAATCCTTCATATATTTCAAATGATTTTTCAGGATAAGTATTATCATATTCATTTAAAGTACCATTTTCAAGAAGATTTAAATCATAAAATAAGAAATTTGGAATATCTTTTATAGAATGATTAGACCAAAAAGTAACCATATCTCCAACAGGTAGAGAATCTAAAAAATTTAGATAATTTACTGAAATAATTTTACCTTCAGAACTTAGACAGTATTTATCATCATCATTTAATTCAAATATATTATTATATTCAAAAAAATTAATCACATTAGAAACTGTTGATTGGCAACTCCACCTTTTCAAGTCTTTAAAAGTTTTAGGACTTTCAATAACATCCAAAAATATTAAAGATTTAATTTTAGAATTTAATATTGCTTTCATTTTCTTATTTAAACCAGTACTATCCATCGTATCACCCAATTAATAAATCAAAGAATTTTAAAATAAAAACATAATATTAGAAGCAGTTATAAAACTTATAAACATCATAATGAAAATTAAAATCTATTCTATTTAATTTAAAAATACATGCTGAAACAAATTAAAATTTAAAATAATAACTTAAATTAAAATAAATTAAAATTTAAAATAATAACTTAAATTAAAATAAATTAAAATTTAAAATAATAACTTAAATTAAATTCAATTTAAATTAAATAAATAAAAAAATATTAAAGTATAATTAAAAAATAACTGTATTAGCACCAAATTTAGAATCTGCACTATCAAAACACTCTTCAAAAATAGATTTAGCCCACAATCTAGAATTTTCATCCTTTGAAATTAAAACATTATTTTTATCTAGATTACCATTTTCAAAAAACAAATTTAATCCCATTACAAAATCTGTTAAAAAAAGATTGAATTCGATTTTATCAGATGTTGTAATCAATCTAAAGATCTTTTCATTAAATGCATTTTGCAAGATTTCTCCATCCATAGAATTCATAAATTTATATCTTAACTCTTCAGGAATTATAAGAGTAACAGGAATATGTCTTTGAAGCATTGAAGAAATAGAATTAATGTAAATTTTATTAATCTCTGAAATAATAAAATGTAGGTATGAACTTTTATCCATAATATCTGATACCATTTTCTCTAAAGCGAAAATATCAGTTCTTGGAAGTTCATATATAGATGCCTCTTTTAAACTTGAAATATGTACTAAACTTTCTTTAGGAATATGGTTAATATTATGATTGATTAAGAAATATTCATAATTTTCTGTAACATCAATTGCTTCTTTTAATTGAAGAAGATTTAAAAAAAGTATTTTACCTAAATTTGAAATTGCATAATCTGAACCAATTTTATAAATTAATCCATTATTTCTCAAATACTTAATATTATAATTCAAACTAGGATAATTTAAACCAGTATCTATATGCAGAACTTTTAATGAAGCATTATGTTCATTTAATGATTTTAAAATTAGAAATTTATAATCTGCACTTGCTTTAGATATAACATTAAAAACTTTTTCTGATTTTCTAACATATTTACTTGTAAAATTATTTTTATAATCCTTATTTCGATTATTTTTCATTAAAATCCCTTTTATATTAAATTTGAATAAAAACCAATAATTAAAAGGAAATAAAAACTTATAAAACAGAATGTCTTAAAAATAAATATAAATAAATATTATATCTTATTTTAAGTGTGAAAAAGATTTTTAATATTTAAAAAATTACAAAATTAAAGTAATTTAATTATTTAAAAAAAATTATTAAATAATTAAAGAAAGTATTTTTTAAAAAAATAAAAATAATTTTCAATATATAATACTTGTTAGAATAAGTATATAAAGATTATGGAGCTTTAATTATAATTTAATTGTTTGTTATATTTCGAACAGTTTGTATATATACAATCAAATAATAGATTTTTATTAAAATTAAAAATTAATAAATATTTGTAGATATACGAACATATAATTAAATTTAAAAAATATTTAAATAAAATTTATTAAACTTTAATTATAAATGAAAATATGAATATTAATAAAATTAAACTCGTGATGAAAAGATGATTGATTGCCATACACATTGTGATTCAAGAAGTAGTGAGGATTTTGAACTGATGTATACCTCAGGAATAGATACAGTAATTAGCTGTGCATATTACCCATATCACTTAATGAATGAAATAGTTTATTTAAATCATTTAGAGAGAATATTAAACTATGATACAAAAAGAGCTAAAAAATATGGTCTTGATTTGAAAGTAGCCTTAGGAATACATCCTACAAATACTGAAATTAATCCTGAATTAATCTATGAAAATCTATATAAATATATTGAAAATGATGAGATTATTGCTATTGGAGAGATAGGCCTAGAAAATTTAACAGATACAGAATATGAAATATTCAAACAACAGTTAATAATTGCAGATGAGACTAATACAAAAGTTATTATACATACACCACGTAAAAACAAAAGAGCAGTATTATCTGAAATTAAAAAAGTGGTTAATAATAATATTGACCCTAAACTAGTTGTAATAGACCATATTAACAAAAATGTGATTGGAGATGTGATTGATGATGGATATACTTTAGGCCTTACAGTTCAACCACAAAAAATGAATGTAGATGAAGCAATAGATATTCTAGATAATTATGGCTTTGATAAATTTTTATTAAATAGTGATATGAGCAATAAACCCTCAGACCCTTTATCAGTTGTTAAAACAATTAGAGAACTTGATAAATTAAATTATAAAAAAAGTGAAATAAATAAAATATCCCATGAAAATGCTATTAAATTCTTTAATCTTTAATCTAAGTCATAATATGAAATATATAGTAAAATAAAGATTAATAGTATATATAAATAAAAACTAATTAAAACAAAATAAAACAAAGAAAAATAAATTATTAATTAAAAAAGTATAAAAAAATTGAAAAGTTAAAAAAATTATTTTCTAACTATATTAACTGACTCAGGAGCAATGAGAATTAAAGATTTATCATTACTATTATTAAGTAAAATTGCATGAGCCTTATGTTCTGTTCTAAGCGCAGTTAACATTTCCCCAGCTATCCTATAGTCACCACTTTGAGTTCTTTTTAACTCAGATAAATCAATAATTACAGGATTACCTGCTTGAACCACTTGATCAAATACATAATCCATATCATCAGTATCTCTTGGCCTAATTAAAATTATACCATATAAATTTTCTTGTGGAGTAATAGGGTCTAAATCATATGCATTCATAGAATAAGCATAAGCACTATTTAAATCCGGAGATGGAGTATGGGAAAGATCGCTATAATTAATAGGTTCCTCATTTCCCGGATTATTCATATCTCCTTCAAATCCTAAACTCCTTTTTACATTTCCCAAAAAACTCATTTTTTATTCTCCCCAAAATAATCCAAAATAACATCTAATAATCTAGAAGCTCCTCCATTACGCATATCAACTGCAGGTAACTCATATTTATTTTCAAAATCATCCAATTTTAAGTCACCAGCATTGAAAAGGTTTATGGAAAGAGCTATAACCTTAGTAGGTTCAATAGCTTCAATAGCTCTAATTTCAGTCTCAATATCTCTTGGTTCACGGTATGGATGATTTGGCCTATGACCAACAATTACTGCATCAGGATGAGCACCAACTAAAATTGAAGCAGATAAACCTCTAGGGTGAGGATTTCCATCTTCAGTTAAACTTGATTGTCCTTCAACAAAAATAAATTCAGGTTCTTCAGTTTCATCACAGTACTTAATAGAACCTAAAACTGCAGAAGGAACATCCATAACAGATAAACTTCCAGCTCTAAAATTAAAATCAGTAGGTGGTTCTAAACCCATTTCATCAGTAGAAATAATGCTTATCTTCATTCCTCTTTTTCTTGCTTCTTCACCTAAAAGCCTAGTAGTAGTTCTTTTACCACATTCTTGTGATGTTCCACCGATAAAAATAACTTTTGCCTTAGGAGTGTATGAAATTTTTGGTAAAACTTCAGTACATTTTTCTGGAGCTACACCCATAATTTTTTTGACAACATCTAACCTTGAATTAATCTCTTTAATTAGAACATTTTTTTTACTAGCAAATTTAGATAAAGCAAGGTTATCTTCGATGGATAATGATCTGAATGAACATATAACATTTTTTCCATGATCTATAGCTTGAACTGCATATTTAAGTGCTGAACCTTCAGCCCCAATTGGCAACATAATAGCTACACTATTTGCAGAGCTGTCTTGTTTAAGTGCAGTTTCCAAAGAGTCAGCAACAGTAAAACCCATAA
This sequence comes from uncultured Methanobrevibacter sp., assembly GCF_905235195.1. Classification (GTDB taxonomy): domain Archaea; phylum Methanobacteriota; class Methanobacteria; order Methanobacteriales; family Methanobacteriaceae; genus Methanarmilla. Next base: position 38,873 of record NZ_CAJOKH010000006.1, read on the forward strand.
ATGGCTTGCCCTGTTTATTAACATCATCATCAATGAAACCTACAGTTTCAACACCTTCAAGATTGGAGAATTTTTCTCCTCCTCCTCCACATCCAACTACTATAAATGGATTTAAATCTTGAATTTCTTTAACAGAAGTAATTGAATACAATATACCACTCCTATAAAAATAATTAAAAATTTTGATAATAATTATATAATGAAAAATAAAATTATACACTTATTTATAAAAAATTAGCTTATAATTTTTTCTAAATAAATTTATTATTTTTATTATTATTAAATATTGTTAATTATTAATATATATATTAAATATATTAATAAAATAAATATTTTAATAAAATTTAATAAAAATTATTTTAATAGATTTTAAAAAAAATGTTAAAAAAATCTATAATTAATTTGACTAAAATAATATATAAAAATTATTAAAAAAAAAATCAAAAAAAAGATTTTGATATAAGTATAATTAATACATTATTTAAATAATTTTAAAAAAAAAGTGATAAAATGGCAGAGATGAGAGTGGATTGTCCAGTATGTGGTGCAAAAGCAGGTGCAATATCAAAAATTGATACATCCAATATTCCCTATTTTGGAGAGGTAGTTGAAAATTCAATTATATGCGAACATTGCGGATTTAAACATAGTGATGTAATGAGTGTTGAGAAAAATGATCCTGCAAAACATACATTAAAAATTACAGAAGAAAATCTTGATTCAAGAGTGGTCCGCTCACAAACATCCACTGTCTCAATTCCAGAAGCTGGTATTAAAGTAGAACCTGGTCCAAAATCACAGGGATATGTATCCAATGTAGAAGGAGTTATAACAAGATTCATTAGTGCAACTAATAGAGCTAAAGTCTTATACACAGATGAAGAATCTCAAAAAAATATTGAAGAAACCTTAAACTTTTTAGAAGATATTTTAGAAGGTAGGGCTGAAGCTACATTAATTATAGAAGATCCTTATGGGCAAAGTAAAATAGCAGATTTAAAAGCTAGCAGTGTCCCTCTTACAGAAGAAGAACTGTCACAACTTCAAACAGGTTTTACCATAATTGAAAAAGATGAACTTGAAAAAAGAGAATAGTCTTTTAAGCTTAATTTGATAAACTAAATTTTTAATAAATTAAATAAAACTTATTTAAAACTTATATTGCAACCAAGGATGTTGATATTTATTTAATTCGTCCTTATATTAGAAAAATAGTTTTAAATAGCATTTATGAAAATATTTTTATAAAATTCAAACAAGACATTATTGATTTTTAGGAGAGTTTTATGGTTAATTTAAATTTTGATGAAGATAGATTAAAAAGTACCCCGTTTTTTTATTTTATTAATTATATCAATGTACTTCATGATAATTTTTTAAAGGAAAATTTCAAAAATATCACTCCAAGGGATTTTACATATCTGTCCAATATATTCTATCATGAAAACATTTCACAAAAAGAATTAGCAAATTTACTATATGTTTCAGAAGCAAATGTAGCTCAAATTATTAAAAGACTGGAAAAAAACGGTTATATAAAACGTGAATTTTTAAAAAATGATAAAGGCAAAAAATCTCTTCGCTTAACAGATGAAGGTGAACAGATTTTTAAGAAACTGCTAAATATTATTTATGATGGAGAATCTGAAATTTTTAAAGATTATTCTAATGAAGATAAAATAAAATTTAAAGAAATGTTATATGTCTTTTGTGAAGGTGCAGCTGAATATTAGTAAAACTTAAATATGAATGAAAAATAAAAAAGACAATTGTACTTAAGATTATTAATTAAAATTCAATATAAAGGTGAAAATTATGACTGATAAAGAAAAAACTATAGAAGCATTACAAATGATTGTAACCGGTTTATCTGCAAATTCCTTTGGACACCGAATCCAATCTAAAATATTTGCGGGATTAGGATTTGAAGCACTAGGGGAAAAGTATGCAGCTCATGCAACTGAAGAAATGGATTTCGTAGAACAGTTTATGGATAGAATTCTTGATTTAGGTGGAGAAATTAAACAAGAAGCACAGGAAGCACAACCAATTTTCACAGACATTATTGAATTTATTGAGCATGATTACAATGTATCCGTTGAAGGTATTGCATATTTAAACCAGATAATGGATTCTGGAATTTTTGATGCAACAACCTATGACTTGATGAAAGTATATCTCAAAGATGAAGAAGAAGATATGTACTGGAGTGAACAGCAACTTGACCTATGTAAAATGATTGGAAAAGAAAACTACCTAACCCAATTATTAATCAATGACCCAGCTGCTGAATAAAATAATTTTTTTAAATATTTCAAATTTATTTTTATTTAATTTTTATTTTATTTAATTTCACTTATTCTCATTAATTCTCATTTATTTTACTTATTCTTATCATAATTTTAGATTATTATCTATTTTGCCCATATTTACAATATCAAAAGTTTAAACAAATAAATTAAATAGAATTACATTATCATTATAGTTAAAAAAGAACTTGATTTATAAAAAATAATATAAAAATTAATAATAATGATAATTAAAATTTGATAGATAAAAAAATAGTATTGGAAATTAAAAAGTATAGAAGGGAAAATTTATAAATCTTCCTCTTCTTCTTCCTCACCAAAGAGAGTGAAATCTTCTTCCTCAGCAGTATCTTTTAATTTAAGAGTCTTTTTGACATCCATGGATAATGCATCACAGTCAGCTTTAATCGCTTCAAGATGTAATAAAATTCTTTCTTTTTCTTGATTGATTCTTTCAATATTAGTATAAGGATAAGTTGACTCTTTTAACATTTCATATTCAATGGTTGTGTATGGATATTCATTTAATTGTTTACATACATTTTTAAGGATGTCGCCTAAGAATTTATTCATTTCTACTTTTACTCTTTCCCTAATCATTTTGTCGTCATCAAGATTATCTTTCATTAAACGAACAACTTCTGCTTTAGCGAAAGGTAATGATTCCTCATCTTCATCTAAGACTTCTTCATCCTCCATTTCTATTTCTTCCCCTTGGACTAATTCTTCATTTTCAAATTCATCAGCCATAATATAGACTCCTTTATATTTTTTAAATAAAAAATACTGTATTGAATTTAAGAAAACTTATTAGAATAATTACAATAAAAAGTTAACATCATCAATACCTACTAATAAATTTGAATTAAATAATATATAAATATATCGTTAATTTCAAATAATAATCAATTATTTTTATAGAAATATACGCAACTATTAAAATAATTACATCTGGAATCCATATAATGAAAAGTTAATAAAAATTGAAAAAGAGTTTTTATAAAAAAAATTGAAAGAATTTAAAAATGTTTAAAATTTAAAAAAACTATGAAGATAATGTTCATTTGCTAAAGAAAGTCATTATTTATTAACTAAGGCTTAATTATAATAATACTCTTAAAATTAAAAATAAATAGTTTAAACAGCGGTATAAATCCATATTATATCTCTAAAAATCTAAAACAAAATTTTAGATTAAAAAAGAAATAAAAAAAAACTTTTTTAGAAATATTGAAAAAAAAATTAAAAAAAATGAAAGATAAAATTTAAAAAAAAAATGAACAAAACACCAAATATATATTATATATACCCCTTCTTGAAAAAAGACACTTATTTTTTAAGATAATTAATATAATTCCATCATTATAAATTAATATAAATTAAATAAATTAATATTAGGGGTCTGAATTTTTCAGTTCTCAGATAATTGTTGTATGGCTGTTTTTGAGTTAAATTCTAGTGATATGAATAATGCTCCTAAAAATACATTTAGATATGGGGGAAAAAATCAATACAAAATTTGATGCATTATGTGTAGAAATAGAGGGTGCAGCTATTTCACAAGTATGTCATTTATGTAATGTGCCATTTTTAGTAATTAGAGCAATATCCGATTCATCATATGAAAAAGATAATCAACTTAGTTTTGAAGAATTTTTAGAAATTAGTTCACAAATGGCTGCAAAATTTATTGATGAATTTTTAAATAAACTATGAATTAATCAATTAAAAATTTGTAGAAATTTTCTATATATAAAAATTTTTAAGCCCTGAAATATGAGTCTTAGAAATTTAGTTAAATGTTTTATACTGAATAAAATTATAGCATAATAAAAATTGATAAAATAGTTAAAATTTAACCTTATCAATTCTTAAGCTAAAATCTAAACTTCTTGATGAATGAGTTAAAGCTCCAAGAGAAATTATATCAATATTTAACCCTGCATAATCTAAAATATTATTTTCATTAATGCCACCTGAAACTTCAATTAAGACTTTATCCCTAAGATTAAGTTCTGTTAATTTATCAATACTATTAGATACCTTTTCAGGAGTGAAATTATCAAGCATTACAATATCAGCACCCATTTGAGCCACTAATACTGCATCATCAATATTTTCAACTTCAATTTCTATTTTTTTCGTGAAACTAGTATTTTTAATGGCTCTTTTAAGAGCTTGCTCAAGAGACCCAACAGCAGCAATATGATTATCTTTAATTAAAACCATATCATCAAGTGCAAATCTATGAGTATCTCCACCACCAATTAAAATAGCTTCCTTATCAAATTTTGCAAAAGCAGGAGAAGTTTTACGTGTGCCTGCAATACTAATATTTGGATTGATATTATGTACTTTTTTAGTAATATTATAGGTACTTGTTGCAACACCAGACATTCTCATAGATATGTTTAGTGCAGTTCTCTCTAAAAGTAAAATATCACGAGCATTGCCTAATAGTTCTAATAATACATCGCCTTTATTTATCAATGAACCATCTTCAACTAATTTAGTAACCTCAACACCTTTTTTATCAAATAAATCATAAACAATATCCATTCCTGCTACAATACCCTGATCTTTTGAGATAATCTTTCCACTGACAATAAGGTCTTTATCAATTAAAGCGTTTGAAGTAATATCCGAAAATCCTTCATCTTCTTCTAATATATAATTTATTATATTCTTCATGAAACCACACGATTAATTAATTTTAATAAAATCCTTAAATAAAAATTATAATAATTTAATAACACTTATAATACATTAGATAATGATTATTTATATAATTAAAAAAATTATTGTAGTAAAATTATAATAGTTATAATAGTATATTAATTATAATTACTAATAAATTAATATAATTTATTTATTTTAATAATTTAATACTTTTTAGATAATTTATTTATTATAGATGATTTATTATTTTAGATAAAATATTAATAAAGAATAAATTTATTAGATAATATAGGTGATTTATTTTAGATAAAATATTAATAAAGAATAAATTTATTAGATAATATAGATGATTTATTATTTTTACTTCAATATAATAATTAAATATAATTTAAAAATATAATAAATTCAAAAAGGGATATAATGGAAATAACATTTCTTGGAACTGCATCTGCAATACCATCTAAAAATAGAAATCACACATCAATTGCTGTTAAGGCATTTGGAGAAATATTTTTATTTGACTGTGGTGAATCAACCCAAAGACAATTAAATTTCACAAATATATCCCCCATGAAAATCAGCAAAATATTTATAAGTCATTTGCATGGTGATCATATTTTAGGTCTTCCAGGTCTTATACAGTCTATGGGTTTTAGAGGAAGAGAAAAACCACTTACAATATATGGGCCAAAGGGACTTTTAAAAATTAAAGACTGTATATTTAATAATGGGTTTAATCCTGTAAATTTTGAAGTTAATATAATAGAAATCCAAGAAGGAACTGTGATTGAAAATGAAGATTATATTGTTAAAACAGCTAAAACCGAGCATAATCTTTTAAACTATTCATATACCATTGAAGAAAAGAAAATGCCTAGATTTATAAGGGAAAAAGCTATCGCTTTAGGTGTAAAAGTCGGTCCCGATTTTGGAAAACTTCACAGTGGCCAGTCAGTAGAAGTTGATGGTAAAACCATTAATCCGGAAGTTTTAGGCCCTGCAAGAGAGGGTATGAAACTTTGTTACTCTGGAGATAGTAAACCATGTGAGGCTATGATTCAACTTGCAAAAAACAGTACGCTACTTATTCATGAGGCAACATTTCTTGAAGAGGATATGGACAAGGCATATGAAAATGGCCACTCAACGGCAATTCAAGCCGCATCAATTGGACGAGACGCATCTGTGGAAAATCTAATATTAACCCATTTTAGTAATAGATATACTGATTTAAATCCTTTTAAAAAAGAAGCATCTGAAGTTTTTGATAATGTAGAAATAGCTTATGATTTTATGAATGTTGAAATAGTTAAAGATGAAAAAGCTAAAGGTGACGATAAATATAAACTTATTATTAGTAAAAACTTTATTGGATAAATATAAATATAGAATTCTTTTAAATAAAAAAATTAATATGAAAAAATAAAAAGCATGAAATTATGGACATTATAAATTTTATTACAAAACCACATAATACTTTTGAAATGGTTGTATATATTTTAGTGATTATTATATTAACTACAATTCTTCTAAGGTTAATTACTTTTATAATGAAACATCTGAATAAGAAAGAAGATTTAGATATGACAACACCCTACATTATAAGAGATTTATTACAATATACAATTTATTTCATTGCGCTACTGCTTATTTTAGACATTGTTGGAATAGACATTAGAGGAATTCTTCTAAGTGTTGGAATCATAAGTATTATTATAGGTTTTGCAGCAAAAGACATAATTTCCAACTTTATGAGTGGACTATTTGTAGTGACCGATAAGAGTATTAAAGTTGGAGATGAGATTGTAGTGGATAATATACAGGGAACAGTGACAAATATTACATTTCGAAAAATTACCCTTCAAAGCTCAGATAATGTTATTGTAACAATACCAAATTCTATTTTAAGTACAAAAGTTTATAAAAACAATACTAATGAACTACCAGTTGTTCTTACATTAATAATATATTTAAAACTTAATATTGATATTGAAAAATATGAAAAACGAATTATAGAAGAATGTGAAAAACTAGATTTTGTAAATACTAAACATAAAAATAAAATGAATATTATTGAAATTAATGATTTAGGTATAAAATCCAAACTATATATTGGAGTAAAAAATCAGAAAAATATTGAAAGAAATAGAGTAATTATTGGAAATATTTCTCGTAAAATTTTAAATGAGATGGATACATAGTTTATTTATTTAAAAAAAAATTTAATTAAGTTTATTAATTAAAATAGTTTATTTTTTTTAAAAAAAGCCCTCTTAAGTTTTTTATTAATAATTTTTTAAAAAATATTTGAAAATTTTTCCTAAAATATTTGTAAAATATAATATTGGTTTTTTAAAATAAAATTTTCAAAAAATCAAAATATTTAAAAAAATGCTCTAAATTAAAAATAAAGAAAATCAACTAATTTTTAAAAATTTTCAAAATGGCAGATATGATTATTTTAAAAATATAAGTCAATTAATTTATAAATAATGATTAATATAATAAAATTAAATTTATTTACCCAAATTATTTACAAAATTATTTGAGTGAGAAAATGTTAAGCAAATTGCAAAAAGAAATTATTGAACTTAAAGATAAAAAAAATGCAATAATACTTGCACATAATTATCAAAGAAAAGAGATAATGGAAATAGCTGATTTTATTGGAGATTCTCTAGAATTATGTATTAAAGCTAGCGAAATTAAAGATAAAGACATTTTAGTATTTTGTGGTGTAGATTTCATGGCTGAAACTGCATATATTTTAAATCCTGATAAAAAAATATTAATGCCTGATCGTGATGCAGATTGTCCAATGGCAAATATGTTATCTAAAAGTGAAATAGAAGAGGCGAAAGAAAAATATCCTAATGCTGCAGTAGTATTATATGTTAATAGTACTGCTGATGCAAAAGCTGAAAGTGACTTATTAGTTACAAGTGGAAATGTGAAAAGGATTATTAATGTACTTGATGAAGATACTGTTCTTTTTGGACCTGATGCTAATCTTGCAAAATATACAGAAGAATTTACAGATAAAAAACTTATTCCAATACCTATAGACGGACACTGTTGTGTGCATAAAATGTTGACAATTGAAGATATTGTATCTGCAAGAAAAAAATATCCTAATGCTCAAATACTAGTTCATCCAGAAACAGACAAAGAAGTACAACTTACTGCTGATTTCGTTTTAAGTACTGGGGGAATAATGACACATATTAAAGAATCTTCTCACGATGAATTTGTCCTTGGAACAGAAATAGATATTATCTCAAGACTTGAGCTTGAAGTTCCAGATAAAACCTATTATCCTTTAAGAGAAGATGCTATCTGTGAAACTATGAAATATCATACACTTGAAAAACTTAAAGCATGCCTTGAAGAGGAGTCTCCAGAGATTGTATTAAGTGAAGAATTAGTTGAAAAATGTAAAAAACCAGTTAATAGAATGTTAGAAGCTTCTAAATAGCTTCTACTTTTACTTTTTATTTATTTATTTTAATTTTATATATTTCTATAATATCTTTTTTTAATCTGGTGATTTTTTTGGTTTTATTAAAATGGAATGAAATTCCTGTTTCTGTTCGTAGAAGCAGAAAGCGTCTTTATAATTATATCAAAAGTGAAATTGAATGTGATACTGCAGAAAAAATAAGGATATTGTTTTAAGGGATTTAAGTTTCAGTGTTGAAACTGGTGATCCTTGTTAACCTGTAGAAGGTGATGTTGTATCTTTACAGATAAAACTGCTACTACAGATGATAGTAGTGTTACTACTATAACTGATGTTTTGGATATACTTATGAAGTTGTTGTAAATATGAAGGGTTGAGACATCTACTTCACGTATAACTGTTGATAAACACATACTAGTTTCACAATTTTATTAGAAGAAACATCTGAACAGGAAGAAACTTAAAATATATAGATTTAATTTTATTTTATTATTTTTATAATATTTTTTTAAAAAAGTGTATTTTTTTGATGGTTGATAGATGAGGTAAAACAATTTCAAGGTTTGGAGCCTAAACATCTAAAATTTAATAATAATGAAGTAAGTAAATTAAATGATTTGATTATTAATTGTATTTCCCAGACGGAAAATCTCATTATTAATTATACAAATGATACTACTTTATCTACCAATACTCCACCAGAGTGAAAAATCTATGTCTTCGGCTTGTAAGTAATATGATCACATTAAAGATAGCAAGAAGAGACACTCTATCATAAAAGTGAATAACTGGAAAATATCAACGGTTAGTAGTGATATTTTTACAGAAGATTTAAAAGGAGATTTAAAACCTTATAAAAAAGATATTTCTAATAAAGGTGATAAAATTGATTTTTTTTTGCGATAACTGGAGATTAGAATTTTATAGTGAAAGTAACAATAAAAGTAACCTTGGAAGTTTACAAATTTTAGTGGGAAAATTGAACAAAACAAAAACAAAGAAAAAGGATTAAATTATGCTACTAAAAGTTGTTTCGTAAAATAAGAGTTTAAAGAATCAAATTTATATTGTATTAAAGTTCTATATTCTATTATAACTTAGTATATTGGTAAGTCATAATAGGCTGTTCTTGTTTTTTAGGTCATTATTATGGTAGGGATTAATATAATAATGATATAATATTAACAATTTTGGTATTTTTTGAAATTTAATTTTAACTTGATATATGTTTTCTAACTTCTCACTTTTATTTAATGGTGATAATTATGAAGTTTCAGAAACTAAAATTTTTATTCAAACAATTATTTCCTTTAAAATATCAAACAAAATATAAAAATTATAATTATGAGGAAATGTATTGTGTTTCGTAAAATGGGTTTAAAGAATTAAATTAAACATAAAAATTTAAATTTAAATTTTAATTAAATTAAAAAAATAAAAAGAAATAGAGTTAAATTAAATATTATCTAATTGATGTGATTGTTCATCTAATTTTTTAAGCTCCTGCATGTGATGATTAAGTGTAAATTGATTTGCAGGTT
>NZ_CAJOKH010000007.1 GCF_905235195.1 uncultured Methanobrevibacter sp.
CTAAATGTATTTTAGGAGCCTTAATCATATCACTAGGATTTAACTCAAAAACAGCCATACAACAATTATCTGAGAACTGAAAAATTCAGACCCCTAAAATTTTATATAATATAAAAGTGTAATATAATATGAATAATATTATTCTTAAATATTATTTATATTAATTGAATTATTAATTAGATTTAATAAATACAGGTATTAGCTTATTTGTAGTTTATTTTTACTAATAATGATTTTATCAAAAACTACATAATTATATGGATAATTGCTTATGCTATTATCTGAAATATTCAATTCTATATATAATTATAAACATTTCATATTTTAGAAATTTGTCTTTTATTAGTTTTATAAATAATATTTAAAAATAGTATTATATTAAATAATAGAGTTAAATGATTTAGTTATTAATTTAAAAAAAATTTTAAACCAAATGGTCTTAAATTATTTATATTTAATTTTAGGGGTATTATGAATAGAAAACCAATAACTAATATTGTTGAAATAATAAAAACTGACTTAAAATCAACAGTATCGAATCCTATAGTAACAATTGTATTGATTGCAATAATTATTCTTCCATCCCTTTATGCTCTTTTAAATATACTGGCATGTTGGGATCCTTATGAAAATACGGGGAATATTGAATTTGCAATTGCTAATTTGGATCAGGGTGCTTATGTTGAGGGCGATCATATTAATGTTGGTAATGAGCTTGTAAAGGAGCTTAAAAATAATACTAAATTTAAATGGACCTTCGTCTCTGAGAAAGAATTGCGAGAAGGTGTTTTTAATGGACGTTATTATGCCGGTATTGTATTGCCTAAAAATCTGAGTGAGAATGTTGTTTCGATTCTGTCGGATAATCCAAAACAGGCCGATTTAGAGTATGTTGTAAATATTAAATCCAATCCTGTTGCTACTCGGATAACTGATTCTGGTGCAAATACAGTTTATACATCATTGAATGCAAAAATTGTTCAAATTATTAATCTTGCAGCATATGATAAACTTGGAGAATTGCAGGCAGGTCTTGCACAGGGTGCTAGTCAATTAGCTAGTGGTGGAGGTCAACTTCAATCAGGTGCTAATCAAGTTTCCGCCGGAGCAAGTCAAGTTAAAACTGCTGCAGGTCAAGTTAAAAATGGTGCAGGTCAAGTTAAAAATGGTGCAGGTCAAGTTAAAAATAGTGCAGGTCAGGTTTCCTCGGGTGCCGGTCAAATCAAAAAAAGTTCTACTAAAGTTAAACAAGGTTCTACTAAAGTTAAAAAGGCTTCTGAAGAATTAGAATCTGCAGTGGATCCGTCTTTAATTCCTGATGGGCCTGTTAAGAAATATGCTGAAGGAAATTCGGAACTAGCAAAAGGTAGTAGTAGTTTGGCTGATGGTTCAGTTAAGTTAGCTAATGGTTCAGTTAAGTTAGCTGAAGGTTCAGTTCAGTTGGCAAATGGGTCTTCTCAAGTCGCTGGAGGAGCCAGTGAATTAGCTGATGGTTCTGTTGAGTTAACTGATGGTTCTTTAAGCCTTGCAGCAGGTGCAGAATTACTTGGAACTTCTGCAGCAGGTGCATTATTTGCGGCAGCTGGTGCGCTTGGATCATCTGCAAATCAACTTTCAGCTATCACAGGTGTTAATGAAACACTTATTGGGGATTATTTCTACTCACCAGTTAAATTAGATAGGCAAGAAATGTTTTCAGTTCCAGATTATGGATCTAATGTGGCTCCATTTTATTTAGTATTATCTATGTGGGTAGGTGCTTTAATTACCTGTGTTATGATAGAACCTAAATCAAGTGCTGGAACAAAGTATACGCCAACTGAAATGTATTTTGGTAAATTGATGCTATATGTTATATTGGGTATATTGCAATCTTGCGTAACAATAGTTGGAGCTCAAATATTGGGTGTTTATATTACTAATTACCCATTGTTTATATTTTCGGTCATAATGGTATCGGTAATCTTTATGATTTTAATATATTCAATAATTTCGGCAATTGGAACTGTTGGGGAAGGGATAGTAGTTATTCTTTTAGTTCTTCAGATTTCTTCAACTGGAGGGGTTTATCCAATACAAATTATGCATAATTTCTTCCAATCTTTATATTCGTATATGCCAATGACGTATGGAATAAATCTGGTACGTGAAGCCCAATTAGGTGTAGTATGGGGAAATTATATTCCTGCATTAATTATTCTTCTGATAATTGGCATTATAACGGTTATTGTATCAGTTCTTATTAAAACTAAAGCAGATAAAAGTTCAAAATACTTCCAAGAACGTTTGGAACAAAGTGGATTATTTTAGTTTAGCTATTAAAGTATAAAAAAATAATATGAGGGTAATAAAATGAGAAAAAGTTTATTGTTTATTTTATTAATTACTTGTATGCTATTTAGTTTATCTGCTGTTGTTGGAGCAGATTTTGGTGGAAGAGGAGATAATTCAGTTTCATCTAATATGGCTAACACTGATTTAAATGAGGTAGAAGATGTAAAGTTTTCTACTGGGGATGTTAAAAATGATGATTTAGATCTTTCTTCTGATATTAGTGGTGAGAAGGATTTAAGTCATTCTAATATTAGTAGTAAGGAAGATTTGGATTTTTCTTCTGATGTTGGTAGTAAGGAAGATTTAAGTCATTTGAATATTAATAGTAAGAAAGATTTAAGTCATTTGAATATTAGTAGTAAGAAAGATTTAGGTCTTTCTCCTGAAATTGTAAGTAATAGAGATTCATCTGTTTCAACGGGGATTAAATTATTAAATAGTACTACACTTAAAGGAAATTATGGAACTTTTACTGAATTACAATTGCTAATTATTGCAGCAAAAGATGGGGATGTCATTAAGCTTACACGTAATTATAAATACGATAATAAGTTTATCAAAACTGGAATTTTTATTAATAAAAATATCACTATTAATGGTAATGGCCATACGATTGATGGAAGAGGTATTGCTAGAATTTTCAATATTAACTATGGAAAACATTTCCATTTTTATAAAGTTATATTGGAAAATATTAAATTTAAAAATGGGCATGCTAAAATCTATGGTGGTGCAATATTAAACTTTGCAGATTTAACAGTTAAAAATTGTTATTTCACAAACAATTATGCAGGTACTGCAGGTGGTGCTATTAATTCTCTAGGTGCATTAAACTTAAAAAATTCTAAATTTAATAGAAATTCTGCAGGAGGAGATGCAGGAGCAGTTTTCTCACTAACCCTTAAAAAGGGTGCTGAATTCTATGAGGAATTTTTCAAAGATATTAACGCTACTGAAGATTTAAATCTTCTTTTTTCCATTATTATGAGTGCTGTTCTTGAACATGGAAAAGACCATATATCCAACTGTGTATTTACCAATAATGTCGCTAAAGGTACTGGTGGAGGAGCAGTTTATGCATTCTCCCATATTGATATTAGATCATCAACATTTAATTCAAATAAAGCTAAAAATAAGGGAGGAGCAGTATATGGATGTAAAAATTTATTTATTAAAAATTCCAAGTTTAATAAAAATAAAGTGTCCATGTATGGAGGTGCTATATTTTTCAAATGCCATGAACAATCTGGACATTATGTAAAAGGTAAATGGGTTTCCACTATTAGATATTATAAAAATTTAATTGAAAGCTCAACTTTTACATACAATGTTGCAGGTCAAAGAGGTGGTGCTATTTATGGATTTAGAACCTCTGATTCTGATAAAATTCACTGTGCAAAAGCAATAAAATGTACTTTTAGTAATAATAAAGCACCTAGCGGTAAGGATATTTATGGTGGAGTTCATAGAAAATGTGTTTATAAAAATACAAAAATCTATCTTAAAACCTTGATTGTTAAAAGATCTGCTAAAAATCTAATAATGCAGGCATCATTTAAAATAGGTTCTGCAGCACTTAAAAGCAAACTTGTTACTTTTAAATTCAATGGTATTGCTTATAAAGTTAAAACTAATTCAAAGGGCATTGCAAAAGCTAAGATTACTAGTAAAATATTAAGAAATCTTAAAATTGGTAATATAATTAATTATTCAGCTAGTTTTAATGGTGTTTCTGCTAAAAAAGCTGCAAAAGTTTTAAGGTAAATGCTATGCATTTACTCCTTTTTTTATTTTTTTTCACTAATCTTATTTTTAACATTAAAATTTAAATTATTTTATAGTAAATTTAATATATTATTCTTATCAAAGATTTTAATGAAATGTTTTTAAAATTAATATTTTAAGGTTATAAAAATGCATGAATTATCAATGGCTCAAGGAATTTTAGATTCAGTAATAGAAAATGCTGAAAAGAACAATGCTACTCAAGTTACAAAAGTTGTTATAGAAATTGGACGTTTAGCTATGCTTAACCCCGAACAAGTTAAATTTATGTTAGGTGTTTTAAATGAAGATACTATAGCAAGTAATGCTGAATTTGTCATTGAAGAAATTCCTGCAGAAATCAAATGTAAGGATTGTGATTTTGAAGGAGAAGCTATTATTGATGATCGTGATCATTATATGCCTGCTATCAAATGTCCTAAATGTGATTCTTATATGATTGATGTTATTAATGGTAAGGATGTTATTGTTAAAAATATTATTATTGATAAAGAGGATGAAAATTAAATAATATACAACTTAGCTTTAAAAGCTATTATTATTTTAAATCATAGTTTTAAAAACATTATTCAATTACTTTAAATACTATAAATTTTTTTTAAAATCAATTAATTTAGTAATACTTTTTATAGATTTTTTAAAAATTAGTAATACTTTATTTTCTATAGATAATAATGATTATATAATATATTAATTAATAATTATTATTAATATCTAATAATTTGCTTAACAGATTATTATGTTTTTAAATATTATTTTATGAAATCAATTTAATTAATAAAATATGAAATTTTATTTAATTTTTAGGAGTGATTAGATGCATAAAGTTGCAGATGTTACTGTTGCAGAGAATATAATGAAAGCTAATAATAAAATTGCTGAATTTAATCATAAATTATTTGATGGTTATAATGTTTTTTGTATAGATTTTGTAGGTGCTATTGGTTCTGGAAAAACTTCACTTATTGAAAAATATGTTGATGCTGTAGATGAAAAAGTTGGTGTAATGGCTGGAGATTTAATTAGTAAATATGATGCTGATAGAATTGAAAGTCATGGTGTTCCAGTTGCAGGAATCAGTACTGGGACTGAATGTCATCTTGATGCACATTTAGTTGAACATGGTCTTGAAGAATTAGATTTAGATTCTCTTGATACTGTTATTATTGAAAATGTTGGTAATTTAATTTGCCCAGTTGACTTCCAATTAGGTTCTCATATGAGAGTTGTTATTGTAAGTGTTACTGAAGGTGATGATACTGTTGAAAAACACCCTTATATTTTCCAAGATTCTGATTTAGCTATTATTAATAAAATTGATTTAGCAGATGCAGTAGGTTCTGATGTTGATAAGATGGTTGCAGATGCTAAAAAAATCAAACCTGATATTCAAGTTATTACTATGAGTTTAAAAGAGGGTATCGGTCTTGATGAATTTATAAATGCTGTTAATAAAGCTAAAGCAGACTATAATAAAGATAATTAAATTTTTATTTAATTATTTTATTATTCAATATATTCTTCTATTTTCTTAGATTCTTTTTTTATTTTTAGATCAATTTTTACTAATTTTTGGCTTTATAGAAATCCTTAGTTATATTGATTTTGAGTTAAACATTAAGGAATAAACTTTAATTAATTTCTGATTTTTTTCAAAAATTAACATATTAATAGAAAAAATTCTTTTTAATTTTTTTTAATTTTTAAGAGTGTCCGCCAAAATAGAATTTTTTAATAAAATCATTTCTTTAAATCAAGAAATAAGCATTTTAATAAATTTTTCAATATGAATTTTTGGTTTTTGGTGGACACTTTTAATTATTTTCAATTATTTAAATTGACTTTATTTATTTTAATTTTCACTAAAAGATTTAGGTATACCTAAACCTTTATATACTAAGAAATCAATACTATTATGTAAGAAGTTTAGGCATACCTAAAAATTATAATTACCTCTAAAATTTATCTCTCTTGAAAAATTGTTTTAAAATTATAGTTTTCGTTACACATAGATTATCTGCCAAAAAAATTATCTAATGCCTACTCTTCAAAGCTTGAATCAAAAGTATTTTAATAAAAGCCTTAAATCACACTCAAAATATTTATACTTTTGATTCACCTCATTTGTTAAAAAAATAGAAACTAAAATTAGAATTTCTCAATTTTATTTTAAATTTTGAAATATTTTCTAATTTTATTTCTTTTGCTGTTTTTTATCTATTTATATTTAATTTTTATATTATTCTCATAATCTCTTTTTAAATTTAATAAATAATTAATTTATTAATATAAATCAAATTATCAAATAAAAAAATTTAATCTTTTATATTATAAGTGTTTTTAAGCAAGATTTTAAAATTAAATATAAACATAAATTGTTTAAATATTAAAAGACAAACCTTTAATTAATACTAAAAGGGCTGATAAAAAGATGAAAATATGGATTGATATAACTAATGCTCCTCATGTCAGATTCTTTAAAGATGTAATTAAATATCTTATAAGTGAAGGTGAGGATGTAATAGTTACAACAAGAGATTTTGGAGATATACATAAATTAATGAATATGTATGATTTAGAGTATATATCTATAGGAAGTCATGGTGTTTCATTATATGAAAAACTAAAAACTTCAACAGAACGTGTTAATGAGATGATAGAAGTTGTTGCTGATGAAAAGATTGATGTTGCCGTTAGTAAGCATTCTATTGAGCTTCCAAGGATAGCTTATGGTCTAGGTATATCTAGTTTGTATGTTTTGGATAATGAACATGCAACTGCAGCCAATAAACTTACACTCCCTTTGTGCGATAGGATTATATCACCAAATGTAATAGATTTGTGGAAATTAATGCAATATGGTGCAGATCCAAATACCATTACAAAATACAATGGTACCAGTGAATTAATGCACTTTAAAAACTTTGAATATAATGAAAATATATTTAATGATTTAGGTTTAGAACTAGAATTTGATAAAACAATTTTTATGCGTCCTGAACCTTCTCTTGCTTCTTATTTAGATGCGGATTGTAATAAATCTGTTTTAACTCCTATTGTAAATGAACTTAAAGATTATGCAAATATATTAATTCTTCCAAGATTTTCAAGACAGGCTGAAATTTTTGAGGATATTGAAAATGTTACTATACTAGAACCACCTGTTGACACTTCCAGTATTATTAAAAGCAGTGACCTTGTAATAGGTGCTGGAGGGACTATGAATAGAGAAGCGGCTATTTTACAGACTCCTGTAATTTCATGTTATCCTGGAAAAACTTTATCAGTGGACCAGTATTATATTGATAAAGGTTTAATGTATAGATCTATGGATACAAGGGATATAATTACTAGTGCTTTAACTTCTATTGTTAACCCTGGAGAAAAAATAAATATTGAGCATGATGATTTGTTTAAACTTGTTGTAGATAATATTTATGACCTTGGAAGATAAGCTAATAATTCTATTAGCTTATTAAAATTTATTTTCATATTTTTTTTCAATTGTTTATGGATTCATATAAAACAATAGTTTTAATTATAATTAAAACAAATGAATAGATTGTATAAAAATTTTTAATATATAATATTGATAAATTTAAGTATATTTTAAACATAATATTTAATAATAATTTTAAAAAATAATTTAATGTTTTTTAAAATATTTCTTAAATTATATTATTATTAATTTAAATTATTTTAATAGTTTATAATATTAGTTTATTTAAAAAAATTATTCTTTTGTGATAAAAAATGTTACTTATTGCTGCAAATCATTTACAACTCATAATTGAAGTTGCAATTATATTAATTGCTACAATGATATTTATAATTAATTTAGTTCCTTTATCACTTAGTGTAGTTACATTTTTATCATTATTTTTATCTGGAGCATTTACTTTAATATTTGCTATAGATCTTGTTATGTTATTTGCATCTTTTGGACAAAATGAGTTTACACATCCATTTGGTCCTATTGCTCTTGCTAGTGTAATTACAGCTTTATCGTCGATGAAAGTAATGGAAGAATCGGGAGTGAATGTTAAGGGTCTAAAGAAAATAGTTTATATTTTACTTGCTGGAATCACCGTTTTTGGTGGAATGATGCACAGATCATTTTTAGTTCTTTGGATTGTAGGATTATTTATCGGATATTTGGTTATTGCAAAATCTTTCAGGGAAAAATCCATTTTAACTCCTAAAAGAATCATGCTTTTCGCAGGACTTGTGGTTGCTGCATTTGCTTTACTTCAGATATTTTCAATGATTTCAGGTATGGAAATCTTTTCACCTGTACTTAGGATGCAGAGAATTGAAACATATTCTGGAAATAGTCTTCATACTGTACTTTCAAGTTCTAATTTAATAGGGCATAATACTTCAGCTTCATTCTGGACTAATGACACAGCTACTGGATTTGCAGAAGGTTATATATCTTTACCAATGCAATTAGTATTGTTCTTTGGATTACCGTTCCCATTATTCTTTGGTACACTTGTTAACCAGAAAGATACTATTGATTATATGTTAAGCGGTATCTTTGGATATACATTTGACTTTGGTTACCTTGGCTTAATTGTTCTTATAGCATTTGTTTTAATTGTAATTGTTTTAGGTCTTAAAATATTATCCATCTACAGACAAAAAAGAGAGAAAAATAATAAAAAATATTTAGGTAAAGAAGTTCTTTTAATGGGATGTCTTTCCGGATTTATTGCTCAGTCTTTAGTTGGTTTATTTATATTTAATAGGACTATCAATGGTCTGGCTCTATTAACCTTCCTGTTTTTAGCAGCATCTGTTTTAGGCCATATTGTTACGGTTAAACGACATTAAGAGTTTTAAACTCTTTTCATTTCTTTTTTATTTATTAATTTTTCTTTATATTTCTATTTATTAGGTATTTTCACTTATTTTTATTAATTATCAATTATATTTAATAATAACCTTTATTTATTAATAAAAATATAATTAATATATTATTATTAATAATTTTTAAAATCATTTTGTCATGATTTGAAAATTTATAAAAGATAGGATGGTTTATAATGAAAGCATTATTATTATTAGGTTGTCCTGAAGTTCCTTCACAAACTCCAATGGCGATTTATGCAATAGATAAATTAACAGATATGGGTTATGATGTTACAGTATCTTCAAATCCTGCAGCTGCTAAACTTGTGAAAGTTTCAGACCCTAAAAAATATTATAAACATGAAAATGTTAATATTGATAATTTTTTAGATCAAGTAGAAGGCTCAGATTTTGATTTAATTTTAGGTTTTGTTCATAAAGATTCTGCAGCTACTTATTTCATTACTTATTGTACTTTAATGACGGATGTTAAAGCAATAGCATTAGTTTTTCAAAGAGATTCTTCATTGGTTGAAGAATATGCACAAATGGTTGCTCAAAGTACAGATGCAGAAATAATCAAATCTAAAGCATATCATAATCCAAATCCAATTAGGGTAAGTTTAGATAAGGCTTTAAATAAGTTAAAGGAAGAAAATAATAATTAAATTTATAATGATTAATAAATTTTAAAAAAGATTTTTATGGAGGCAAATTTATGTCATTTTGTTTAGATAATTATCTTCAGCAATCAGAGGATTATGAAATTTTACTTTCACAGTCTGGATTTAAAGAGTGTGCTGAAGAGATTCGTAAAAATTCAAAAGAAATTGTACATATTAATCCTGGTGAAAAAATATTAGGAATTAGACTTATTGGAGTTCCACCAATACCGGTTGGAATTAATCAGGATAAAAAAACAGTATGTATTACATATACTAAACCATGTAATGGTACATCTGCAATTGAACTTCCAGTTGAACAAGAAGATATTGACGAAATCTTAATGAAAAATATTGATTATAAACGTTAAGATCGATTTTTAAAAAATTTAATTATATTTAATATTATAAATTTATAAATAATCTCAAATGGAGGATTTAAATGTTAACTACAGTAGTTGGAAGTTTTCCTCATGAACTTAAAAGTCCAAACTCTTTTAATGATAAATTTAAAAATATTTTAGGTTCTTATGATCCTTACATCCAAGCTATTAAAGATATTGTTCTAAGCGAACTTAAAGCAGGTGTTGATATAGTAGCTGATGGAGGTATAAGGGAAAATATGAATATGATAAATTATTTTTCATCAAATATGCCGGGGATGAGTATTGAAGAAGGTACAACTGTAATTAACTCTAAAATTCGCCCTCCACGGGATGATATTACTATAAATGATATTAAAACTGCTGAACAAACTCTCAATGATTTTTTATCAGGGGCTGATTTAACAAGAGCGGAAAAAGAAAGAAAGGCCGTAAAAGCAGTTGTGACAGGACCTTCAACAATGATTCACTCATCTAGAATTGGAGCTTTTTATAAAAGTAAAGATGATGCTATACTTGATTATGCTAAAGCTTTTAATAAAGAGTTATCTTCAATTGAAAAGAAAACAAATGTAAAGTATATTCAGATTGATGAACCAATGCTTTCAGTAGGTATTGTAAATATGAAGATTGCATCTGAAGCTATTGATATATTGACAAAGGCCATAAAACTTCCAATAGCAGTTCATGCCTGCGGTAATTTATCTGAAATTTTTAAGGATTTAGCTGAATTTAATGTTGAGATTTTAGACTTGGAATTTGCTGGCAATGATGTTAATTTCAATATTATTAAAAACAATCTCTCTGATTTGGAAGGTAAAAAAATAGGATTTGGATGTGTGGATTCATCTGTTGATGCTGTTGATGATAAAGAAAGTACAAAAAAATTAATGACTGATGCTGTAGAATTACTTGGTAGTGAAAATATTTTATTTGATCCTGACTGTGGCCTTGGTAAATTAACTTATGATAATGCATATGGGAAATTAGAATTAATGTGTAATTTAAATAATGAATTTGGAAGATAATAATCGCTTTTTTTTAATAGAATTTTATGGAGAATATTTTATGGATGATTTTAAAACTATAATGGGAATATTTCTTAGAGGATTATTAATGGGTACCTCTGATATTATGCCCGGAATTTCTGGAGGAACAATCGCTCTTATTACTGGAATATATGATAAATTAATTGGTTCAATAAGTAATATTAAATTTATGTTCTTAAAGCCACTTTTAAAGGGTAACTCTTCAAAATTTAAAAAATTATTATTTGAAGAAATCGATTTTAAATTTTTCATACCTTTAATTTTAGGTATGGTTATTGCTATGGTTATGATGGCAGGAATCATAAATTTCCTATTAAATGATTATGCTGCTTTTACATATTCCTTTTTTGCAGGTTTAATTTTAGCATCAATATATATTCTCTATAAGCAACTAGATGCATTAAACATTAAAACTATTAGTATTACAATTATCTTTGCAGTTTTAGGATATGTTTTTGTTGGACTTAATCCTATTCAAGCAGCTCATAGTTTACCTATACTTTTTATTTCTGGTTTTATAGCTATTTGTGCAATGTTGCTTCCTGGAATTTCAGGTTCTTCAATATTGCTTCTACTTGGCCAATATGAATATATGATTGCAGCTTTACACAATCTTCAAATAATAGATATTATTGTATTTGTTTTTGGTGCAGGATTAGGATTTATGTCAATGAGTAGAATAATCAAATATCTTTTAGAAAACTATAAACTTGAAACTGTTGCAGGACTTATTGGTATTATGATTGGTTCTATGAGAGTTCCAATGATGCAAGTAGTTGGTACAGATTCTTCTAATTATTTAGTATGTTTAGTTATTGGCATTATTGGCATGGCCATTGTACTTATAGTTGAGACAAAATTTGATTATGAATTGATTTAATCTTTAAATGCTTTTATGAATTGATTTTGTATTTAGATAGTTTTATGAGTTGATTTAATCTTAAGATGGTTTTATGGAAGAATATTTTAATATTTATCAATGGCAACAATGGGCAGACAATTCTAAACATATGTTTAATGGAATTGTTGATGGAGGTCGAATAGGATTTTTACTTGATGGTTTTGATGATTCAATGGTTCTTTTAACTAAAGGTATAAATCGAGTTGATGTTTCATTGGTAGAGGGCCTTAGTGATGTTACTTTAAATAATTCTCATGCAGATATTGTCTTTAAATTATATCCTTCAGATGTTGAAGATATACTTTTAGATTATGATTTTAAAATTTTTAATGAATTACTTGAAAAACAACATATTAAACTTTATAATTTAATCGATTATGAAGAATTAGATTATAATGGTTTTGAACACTTCCTATCCAGACTTGGATTTTATTTTGGAGGAAGTCCTTATTGTGGAATTTAAATTAATTTATTAATTTTTTATTATTCTTAAATTATTATAATAATAAATAATATATTCTTAATTTAAACATTTTAAATTTAAGTTTTTAACTTTTATATTATTAATAATCAAAAGATTATATATTACAAAGTAAAAATATCTTATTAGTAAAAAAATTTTTATTATTGTCAAAAATTACAAATAATGGTAATAATCAAATTATAAAATAACAGAACTTAATAAAAATAGTTTATTTATTTAATTAGGTTAGGGTATTATGGTATATAAAATCGAAAATTCTGAAATAGCAGATTGTTGGGAAGATTTAGTTAAATTAGTTTATACTCATGGTAGTTTAGTTGATGATGAGAGAGGTTCAACTACTAAAGAATTATTGAATGTAGTCACTAAAATTAAAAATCCTTTAGGAAAACAAAGTAGTGGATTTTTTGGTTTAGGTGAGGAGTATAATACTATTGAAAATATTCGTTTTCCAGAAGGACATTTCTGGGCAGGGGATAGGATAACTACATATTCTGAGCAGTTTTTAAGTAGAGATAATCCTGGTTTTGTATATACTTATGGAAGCAGACTCCGTAATCATGAAGATTACTTGTCTGATGAGGTGGATGATGAAGGATATACTGGAATAGACCAAATTCAGGTGGCTATTGACAGGTTAAAAAATTGTAAAGAATCTCGTAGAGCTATTTCAGTTACTTGGGATCCACATCTTGATACTGTTAATGAGGAAGTTCCTTGTTTAATTTTAGTTGATTTTAAAATTAGAGGAGATAGTTTATATACTACTGCTCTTTGGAGATCACATGATATTTATGGTGCTTGGTTTCCAAATGTTGTTGGTTTAACTTATCTTGCTCAGCATGTTGCAAATGAAGTTGGTGTTAATGTTGCACCGATTACAGTTCACTCTATTAGTGCACATATTTACTCAACAGATTTTGATGATGCTGAAAAACGTTCTAAACAACAATAATAATATTATTACCGGGTTTTAGGATTATCTTTTTAAATCCTATTTTTATTTTGTTTTTAATTAATTATACTTTTAATATTTCTTTAATTTAGTTAGTTTAGTTTAGTTAGTTTCTATTCGGATTTTATTATTTTTATTCTTTTTTTATTTCAATTTTTTTAGACAATTTTACTATTATTTGGTGTTTTTTATTTTTCTATTTTTTTTGGACATTTTTACAATTAATAATTTCAGTATTTTTTATTGAAAAAATTTATAAATTAAAAAAATAATTTAATTAATATTGAATAAAATTTAAGAACGATTAAGTTATGTTAATTTTTTCAATTTCTATTTTAAACTATTTTGAGATTTTAGTTTATTATGTGTGATATTATGTGTGATAAAACTGGAATATTATTGCTTTCTCATGGAAGTAAATTAATAGATGGTGCTGAAGTAATTAATGCTTATAAAGATATGTATATTAAAAACAATCCTGAAGCTATTGTTGAAGTAGGATATATGGAAATTAGACAACCAGATATCCCTACTGCTTTTGAAAATCTTAAATCAAAAGCTGATTTAGATAAAGTTATTGTTGTACCTGTCTTTATTGCAAATGGGGTACATACTAAAAGAGATATTCCTAAAATTTTAGGTCTTGATGTTAGAATGGATGAGGAGGATGCACATAGTCATCATGACCATGGTCATGAACATCATCATGGTCATCATCACCATCATAAAATTGAATCTGTTGATTTTGATGGAGAAATTATTCTTGCTGAACCTTTAGGCGTTGATGAGAGAATTTTAGGTATAATCGAAGATAGGATTAATGAAGTAGATTAATTTTATTAATTAATATTCTGTATTTACATCAAAAATTTTATTATTAAGAGTTTATTATAACTCTTTATACTTTTTCATTTTTTAAATTCATCCTATTATATTTTATAATTTAATAATTTTTTTCTTGTTTAATGGAAATGTCTTTTATAAGTGTTTATTTGCTATTTTTTTTATTTTATTGTTCTGTAAACTATTTTTATCTTTTAAATGTTAATATTAATTTTAATACTTATTAAAGAGTTTATAATTCTTTATACTTTTTCTTTTTTTTAATTCATTATCATTAAATTTTATAATTAATATTTTCTTGATAAATTTAGAAATCTTATTTGTAAGATGTTGGTTTACTATTAATGATTTTATTATTTTGTGAATATTTCCTATTTTAAGGCCAATATTAATAATAAGTTATACCAATATTGCATTATTTTTTTATAAAACTAGTCCATAAATTATTTAATAGTTAAAGTTTAATATTAACATTAATAGTTAAAAGTAATAACACTTATTTTATAAAATATAAAATTAAATTAAATTAAATAATTAATCATTAGGATGTATTGTTTATGGATAATGAAAATACTGCTGTTTTATTATTAAGTCATGGGAGTAGTCTTTCATATGCTAAAAAGGTATTTACTGAAATTTGTGATAAATTCATAAATAAAACAGGTCTTGACAGTGAGGTAGGTTATATGAAGGTATCTAATCCTACTGTTTCTCAAGCAGTACATATATTAAATAATCGTAATCCTAACTTAGACCATATTATAGCAGTTCCAGTATTTCTTGCAGATGGTATTCATACAACTATTGACATACCTATTATGTTGGGAAAAGAACCTCTTAACGCAGATCCTCGTTTAAAAAATCCTAATTCTAAAATTGATTATTTGGAAAACCTTGAGGAAATTAACTTTAATGGCCAAATAGATTTAATTAGGCCCATAGGTCCTAATCCAAAACTTATTGATATAATTAATAATAGGGTTGAATCTAGTTTATCAGAATCTAAATTACCAAATAATACAAATACTGGAGTTTTACTTATTTGTCATGGTAGTAGATTAAAATATAATGAGGAATTTATCAGCAATCTTCATATCCAATATGCAAAACAAAGTAAATATATTTCTAATTTTGGGTTTATGGAACTTGTTGAGCCGGATATTCCTACCTCTGCAAATAACTTAATTGAAAAAGGTATTAATAGATTAGTTGTTGTACCTGTTTTTATAGCTCCTGGAATTCATACAAAAATAGATATTAAAACTATTTTAGGTCTTATTCATGAGGAGGATCATGATAAGAAAGTTCAAAAAAAGTCTAATAATAATACTAGTTCTCAAAATATTTCTATTGGTCAGATTATTTTAGAAAAAGATTCAGACCATGAACATAAATATGATGAAACCCTTGAGTTTGATGGTGAAATTTTATATTCAAATCCTATAGGTGCTGATGATATTTTAATTGACATTTTAGATGAAATGGTTCAAAATGCTTTAGTTAATATTGATTAATATTTCTTATTTTTTAGATGATTGTTAAAAGCTAGTTAATACTATTAATTATATTTTACTTTTAGATGATAACTCATAAGCTTTAGTTACAATAATTTACATATCTTATTTTTTCTTTAAATTTATTATTCTGTTTATAAATAAAAAAAGGATTTAATAGAAAAACTAGTTTCTATATTCATGTTTAAAGTCTTTATCATATAATTTAGATGGATTGAAGTCAAATGTTCCAATTGCATCTCCAACTATTATCATAGAAGTTTTTCTAAATCCTGCTTTTTTAACTTTTTCTGTAATATCTTCAAGTGTACCTCTAACTATTTCCTCATCTGGCCATGTTGCTTTTTTAACGACTGCTACTGGTGTGGTTTTCTCATAACCTACAAGTAATTCATCTACAACGTCTTCAATCATTCCAACTCCTAGAAAGATACACATTGTTCCATGATGTTTTGATAGGCTTGATAAACTTTCTCCTTCAGGTTTTGGTGTTCTTCCTTCGGGACGTGTGATAATAACCGTTTGTGAGATTTCAGGTAATGTAAGTTCACTTTCAAGTGTTGCTGCAGCACCAAATACTGAACTTACTCCAGGTATTATTTCATATTCTATATCTAATTTTTTAAGTTCTCTTATTTGTTCTGCTATTGCACCATATATTGATGGATCTCCGGTATGTACTCTTGCAACAAGTTTTCCTTCATTTACACATTTTTTTATTGCTTCAATTGTTTCATTTAAATCCATTGATGCACTATTGTAGATTTTTGCATTATTTTCATTATATTCTAATATTTTTGGGTTTACTAGTGAACCTGCATAAATGATTACTTCAGCTTTTTGAATTACTTTATATCCCTTTAGTGTTAAAAGTTCAACATCACCAGGACCTGCACCAATAAAAACACATTTACCTTTCATTATTATCACAGTTATTTTTTTTATTTTATTTTAATTAATCATTATTTTAATATAATTATATTATTTTTTTTGAATTTTTTTATTATTATTAAATTTAAAATAATTTTAAATATTTAATTAGTATTTGAGTATTAATTTTTATATACTATATTAAGATTATGTTTTTTAAAAATAAAAAGAGTAAGAGTTATTGTTAACTCTTAATATTAAACTATTTTATTGTTTTACAGCAATTATTACCTTTTTGCTTATTTTGTTGTAGTAAGTGTTTGCTGGGACTGTTATAAGTCCAGTGTATCTTCCTTTTTTCTTAAGGTTTGTTATTTTAAAAGTTGCTTGACCTTTACTATTAGTTTTAACACTATAAGTTTTACCATTAACTTTTAATGTAACTTTAGTGCTTTTAAGAGGATGGTTTTTATTGTCTTTAAAGTTTACAGTATATTTTTTTGTTTTTACTTTTAGTTTATAGCTTGTTGATTTTGCTGTTATTTTTGGTGTAGCTTTTTTCACTGTGACTTTTACTGACGCAGTAGAGTTACTATATAAATCTGATCCTTCATATTTGATTTTAGCATTATATGTTTTTGGTGCAAGTGTAGCAACATTAATTTTAACTTGTCCATTACTATCAGTTGTATATTTTTTACTACCATCTAAGTTCACTGTTAATACTGCTTTGTTTATAGTTTTACCATTTTGATCTTTTAATGTAACTACTAAATTTTTATCTACATTATAAATAGTACTTACTGGATTTGCAGTAATTTTACTTGCTAATTTAGCTGTAAATGTGGTTTGGTTTGTTGCTTTTGTGTAGTAGTCGTTTTCTGCTGTTTCTATAGTTACATTATAGATGCCTTCTTTGGTAGGTGTGAATTTACCATCAGTTATTTCTTGGCCATTTACTTTGATTGTAACTGTTCCATTACTGTTGGTAGTGTAATTTATTGTTATTTCTTTTCCTAGGATAACGTTTGTAATAGGGCTTATTTCAACGGTTGTATTTGCTTTTGAAACGTTAATGGTTGTATTTATTGGTGTTACTTCTGGATATAATGGAAGACTTAACTCAGCAATATATTCGCCAGGTTCTAAATCTACAATCCATCCTTCACCTGTTAAACCATAAACGGTAGTGTATACTACATTGTCTTTATATATGTTAATGGTAGTATTAAATCCATCAAATATCCTGTCTTTTGCTGTTAAGTTGAATTTTAATCGTCCCCCTGATTGGTAAGATGATGTGTATTCTAATGCATTTATTGTAGCAGGAATAATGGTTGTCTGTTCATAATCATTATTAGTAAATATACATAAAACAGCCTCACCCTTATACATTGCTCCGCCTACATCAGCTGTGTTATTAGTAAATGTACAGTTGTAAGCATTTCCATTCCGCATTGCTCCACCATATCCTCCACTGTTTTGTGTAAATATGCAGTTGTATGCATCACCCTCGTGTATTGCTCCACCATATATTGTAGCAACATTTTGTGTGAATGTGCAATTGTAAGCATTACCCTCGTGTATTGCTCCACCATCCTCTTCTGCATTGTTTGTTGTGAATGTACAGTTGTAAGCATTACCCCCATATATTGCTCCACCAGAATTTGCTTGAAAAGCATTTATGAAATTAATATTGTAAAAATTAACACTAAGATTTAAATTGGATACATAGAAAATTCTTGCCATACTGCTACCATCTAATGTTACTCCTGCCCCATAAATCGTTAAGTTACGATTTATAGGAATACCATCTGGAAAATCATGGTCTAAATCTCCATAAAATGTGTAATTGGTGGATAAGTAGATTGTAGAATTAGAATTATCATTAATAGTTTTATTTAAGTCAGAAAAAGTAAGTGGATTTTCATTTACTGTTGTTGTTTTATCTTTTTTAGAATTACATTGCTCATTATCATTGTTTGTTTCTAAATTAAGTTCACAATTATCTTTACTAGTTGAAACATCATCATATTGATTATTTGTTTCTAAAATATTTTTATCATTATCCGTATTAACTACATTTTTATTTGAAGTATTTTCTGTTCCATTTATTGCTGAAATACTTAAAATACAAACAAGAAACAACAATGCTAATACATATATGCTTTTATTTTTCATTGTGCAATGTCCACATCTATTATTATTAATACAATTACTATGTCATATCAAATAATAAACTTTTTCATTAAAAAATAGGTTTTAGAATTAAATTAAATTACAAAATTCTAAAATAAAATAAAAAAATAAAAATTATTACTCTTACTCTAAAACATAAAGATATTAAGAATATTCCATGATCTACTTCAAAGGAATTTGAGACTTTATAACTCTGTTAGTCTTTAATATCATTTATATTTTATTATATATTTTTATCTTATCAAATATACTCAATAATCTAAGTTATCTATGCATACTTTTCGATTTAACAGAATTTCATATCTCTTAAAAAATGTATTATATATTTTATATATTAAGATTTTTATTTTAAGTCTAAAATAATATTTTAATTACTAATTATTTTTAATTTTTAAAATAATTTTAATATTAATATTTAATTTTAATTTAAGTATTAATTTAATTTTTAATAATAAAATACTTAATATTCACACTATTAATTCTATTTATGGATCGTCTTGTGGGAACTATTAACTCTATTAACTCAAAAATTTTTACAGATAAAAAAGCAGTCATATCTATGGATTTTTTATTTTCATTTTTTATTTTAATAATCCTTTCAACGATTGTCTTTGGATTTGTTTATTCTAATCTTTCAAATATTTATTCAGATAATGAAAATATAGAAGAAAGATTAATTTTAGATAGTCTTGCAAGTGAAATTAATAAGGTAAGTTCTAAAGATTCAGGTTATTCAACTGTTATACATTTAAAATCAGAAGTTTTCGGATATCCTTATTATATTCGTGTTAATAAAAATACAATAACTCTTTATGATAATTTTAACCGGGCAGATGCCCGTATTTATCCGATTATTATTAAAAATAAATATGGAAATTCCTTATCCTATATAAATTTATATTCTGGAAGTGATTATAAGGTTTCAAAAGAAATGAAGAATAATCAGACATTTATTCTATTTGTTCAAATATCTTAATATTAGTTTTAGGTCTTTGTTTTATTTTTTTCATTATTTTATTTTTATTATTATTTTATTTTAAGATAGTAATTGTTTTTTATTTTTTTTTAATCAAAATTAATTAAATCAAATATGGGTTATTATTATGGATGATAAAGGTCAAATTACAATGGAATTTTTATTTTTATTATCTTTAATGATAATAATCATTATATGCACTGTAAATTATGTATTCCAAGAAAATGAGATTAACATGGCACTTAATGCTGCAGAAAGTGGTGCATTGGAGGGGGCTGTAGTTGATAGTGTGTCTGTTTATACAATAAATGAATATTCTCAAATAAATTCCAATAAACAATTAACTCATCCTAAGACTGTTAAAATAATTAATATTTCTTATGTTTTCATTGGAAATGATAGTTCTTTAAATAAACCTACTATTAGAATTCAAGTTACAGCAAGTTCTAATGAGAAACTTTCTGAAATTGAAAAGGCTAAAATGTCTCAAAAAATCAATACTCGTGTTAGAAGAAGTATAGTCTATGCCTTTCATAATGAAGATTCAACTGATGTTGGTAATTATTATCAGTGCTATTCTGACAATTATGCTTATTTGACTAATGATGTTATTTGGGTTTAAATTTTTTTGACTAAATTTTAAATATAATTTTTAAATTGATGGTTTTAAATAGGTATTATGTTTATAAAATTAAAAAAATAGAATATACTCCTTAACATAAGAATTTATAAATAATTGATGACTTTAATAGATGTGAGATTTATAAAATTTAAAAAATAAGAAATAAGCATTAACTTAAGTACTTTATAATAAATAAAAGTTTAGATTAAGGATATTAAAAAATATTAAACATTATAATATAAATGATCTTTTAACATGAAAATTCTCTCTACAGATGCATTACCTGTAATTATTGGCATGTAAATTGTAACGAGTATTCCAACAATACCAAAAATAATTCCAATTATCCAAATCATTTTCACTGCATTTGTTTCTTTTTCAGGATGTCTTAAAACTAACCTTATAAGGGATTTAAATCCTTTTTCAGGTTTTACTAATTCATCATTTTCATTTAATTGTGTAGGTTGTTGTTCTGTTCTGTTCATTACACCTGCACTATAGAACTTTAATGCTGCATCTATAATGTTTGGTAACATAATTATAAAGGCAACTAATTTTATCCTTCCAATTAAAGCTATTGCAGCTATGTTTGCACCAATGATGAGGGTTCCAGTATCACCGGGAAATACTTTTGCAGGTGCTTTATTAAAGTGTAAGAATGCTATAAGTGCTCCTAACATACTCATACTTAATATGGTTACATCATATTTTCCAAGAATAATACAACAAATTGTAAGTGAGGTCATTGAAATTACTCCAAGACCAGATTCTATACCATTTAATCCTGCAAGCATATTAGTTAAATTACTTGCAATTGAAACAATAATAGGTATTGAGATCATATATAATATACCAACTCCGGATGGTGCAATCCATACAAGAGGAAGACCTGCTATAAAAAGAAGTATTAATTTTTCTTTACTTTTAAGTGCAAGTAAATCATCTACTATTCCAATTATACCTACAAGCAGTATTACAACAAGAACAACAGATAGTTCATAAGATAATGTTGGATGTAAAATAATTCCTATAAAAATACCTATAATAACACCAAAAAGTATTCCTAATCCTCCCATCTCAGCAATTATTGGTTTAGTACTTTTATGAATATCTTTTCCTACAATATTTGCTTTTTCAAGTCTTTTAATCAAATGTGGCATTAACCATATGGTTAATAGCCATGAAACTAATCCACATATTAATGCAATTATAGTTAATGGAATGTATGGAACAATATATGACATTTTTTTATCCTCTTAATTTCGAATTATTATATATTGTATTTAATTTAATTTAATTATTTTTATTAATTTTTTCTATTGTAAAAAAATTTAAATTAATTTATTTTATTATTTTCACCAAAGGCTTTAAAAAATTAAAACTTGTTTCAATTTCTTTTTATTTTTATTTTTATTAGAATTTTATTAATCTAGATAGTTATCAAAATTTATTATTTCAATTATTTTATTTTTAGTCAATTTTATATACTTTTAAATTTATATTCATATTTATAATTTTATTTAAATTTGATTTTGTAGATATTATTGATTATTTTTCATTAATTATTAACATGATTATTTTTTACTTTAATATTTAGTCATTAATCGGTTTTTATATTCTTTAATCTATTATTATTTATTTGCTCTTGCAAGTATAATATGAAAATCTTTAATCTATTACTATTCAACTATTAGGATGTATAATATGAAAAAGAAAAAAATAGTATTTGAGGATTTGAGTACCTCACTTGTCAAACATATATTTGGATTCCGTTTTAAAACAGCAAAATTAACTAGACAATCCAATATACTCAATAGAATTATAACTAGAATCTTATTTGAAAAGGATGGTGTATTTTTTATTCCTAATGATGATAGTGTTGCAAATATCATTAAAAAGATTGAAGAATCAGAGGAAGATGTTGATAAACTCACACAAGAAGTAATTAATAATAAGAATAAAAATTCCAATGAAAAGGATAATATAAATATTAATAACAATGATAATAATGAGGATATGCCAATAACGGTTAATGAAACTATAGAAATTAATGAAAAATTTGATACTCCTCAAGAAATAGTATTTCCAAGTGATATAATTAAACAAATTATTAGAAAAGCAAACCACATTGTTATAATGAATAAATGTTTATGTCGCTCAAGTGCAGATTGTAAAGATTATCCTCAAGATTTAGGATGTATATTTATGGGTAATGCAACAAAAAAGATTTCTCGTAAATATTGTCGTGAAGCTACAGTTGAAGATGCAATTGAACATATTGATAAATGTAATAATGCAGGACTTGTACATATTATGGGTAGAAATAAAATTGATGAGCTATGGTTAAATGTATCACCTGGTGAAGAATTATTAACACTTTGTAACTGTTGTCCATGTTGTTGTTTATGGAGAGTATATCCTAATTTAAGTGACAGTCTCCAAAATAATTTCTTTAAACTTCCAGGTATTGAAGTATATACTAATTATGAAAAATGTGTTGGCTGTGGTATCTGTGCGAATATTTGTTTTACAGAAGCTATTGAAATTGTAGATAAAAAAGCAGTTATTGATACAGAAAAATGTAAAGGTTGTGGACAATGTAGTAATAAATGTCCAAAGAATGCTATAACTATTGATTATCAAAACCTTAATGTTGTTGATGTTTTTGATAAGATTGATAGTCTGGTTAATATTGAAAACTAAGCTATTTTTTTTTATTTTAGAATGATTGTATGTTAAGGTATAAAACTTTTTTTAAAACTCCATTAATACCTAATTTTAAATATAAACAAAGAATTTATTTAAAAAATATAATTTTGACACACCATATTTTAATAAATATATTTTATAACAAAGGTTTTGGCAAATAACTTTTATCTTGAGGATAATTTGCAGTACTTAAGTCTTCACCAATTTCTTTGAGGTGATTATCTAATAATTCTCTTCCTCTTTCACTTCCCGCATAGATTGATACAATTTTTCCATAATAGTATGCATTTTGCTCTTGTGCAACTTCCCGTATATGTTTTGATGCACATCCAGTAATAATGTCTCCGTATTCGAAACATTCCTCTGCTAATTCTCTTGAAATACCTGTTGTATGTGCAATTAATAAAAATAAATTTATAGATTCAGGTAATTTCATTTCTGCTATTTCCTTTACTATTGGACCTCCAAGTAAGGTTACTGCAATATTTTTATATCCCTTTTCAATAGCAAATTTTATTCCTGCAATTGGATCTAAGTTTGCAGTTTCTGGAAATAATACATTTTCTTTTCCTACTTTTTCTATAATTTCTGGTAGAGGACTTGTACTTACAAGTCCTGAAACTCTTCCTCCTACTCCTTGTACAATTTCAGGTTTTTCCATAAGTAATGTTCCAACACCATCACATGCTCCAACAACTACATCAATTTTTTTTAACCTTATATTTGTTGAAAGTATTTCAGATATTCCTACTGCAACAAGTGTATCTTCTTGACTTACTTCTCTTTTCTTAGTACAGTATCCAAAGTGTTTCATTCTAAAGTTAATATTTTTTTTAATATTTTCTTTAGTCAATTTTTTAATCCCATGGCCTTTTTCAAATATGGGACAGTTTTCAATTTTAGGTTCTGTTACATCTGTAATTTTTCCATTTTCTATTGTTATCTTAGAACTTAATGCTTCTATAACGTGTTTGTCTTTTATCATTAAATCACTCTCATTTTTTATTTTTTATTTATTCTACTAGTTATTCTTCTATTTATTCTATTTATTCTATTCATCTATTTATTCTATTCATCTATTTATTCTATTCATCTATTTATTTTATTCATCTATTTATTCTATTCATCTATTTATTCTATTCATCTATTTTATTCTATTCATCTATTTTATTCTATTCATCTATTTATTCTATTATTTTATTATTTTATTTCTTACTATTTTGAATATTTTTTAATTCTCTTACAAATTTTAATTTATTTTTATCTTTTTAAATTATTTTTTTAATAATTTAGATATATTTTAACTATTGTTATATTTATCTATTTATATATTATTTTTATCATTTTATAATTTTTGTCCAAAATATTTTTCATTATTTTTTTATAAATTATTATTAGATTAGCTATTTTTTTAAATTAGAAAATAATAATCCTTGATTTTCGTAGATATTATAATTAATTTTTTCTAAGATTTTTTTTTAAATTATATAGGATTGAATAAAACAAATATAACAATATTAATATATATTCATTAAAAAATATTTTATTTTAATTTAATTTAAAAAAAATTTTATTTAACTTTATTTTTTTATATATGTGATATTTTCCATATCCATATAAAAATAATAATTAATTAATTTTAATATTCTCTTATTAGCTATTATTTTATAATTACTTTTTTTATAAAAGTCTATTTTTACCTTAAACTTTTAAATATTCCCATATTTTGGGTATTTATATTATGTTTATAAATTTTCTAAAATTTTTTATAAAATTTAAATTATGTTCAAATTTATTTTAATTTTTATTAATTTTTTAAATATTATTCATTAATATTTTTTTAAACTTTTGTATTACTTTTTAGGCCTTTTTTTAAAATTTTAATAAAAACATTTGATTTTTTATTAAATTATGTATAATTTATTATAAACTTATAAAAATATTAGTAAATAAATAATTTTAAATATATTAAAAGTAAATTGATATATTATATTAATAAACGTTATATTAATTGTTATAAATCAAATAACTGATAATTATCAAAATCATTAAAAAAATTAATTTATTTAAGGGCAAATATTAAATATTTTTTTAATACAATTCTTAAAATTATATTTTTTTTTAAAAAGATTAGTGTATAAATAAGTATTATTTAATATTAGTAATATTGCAATATTTTCAAATAATTTTTGTTATTGTTAAAACATTGAGTAAAGTATGTACTATATGTTATTGGCGTTGGTTTAAGTCAATATGTATAATCAACATTATGACTATGATGACTGTTTTTCCACATATAGTAAAATTTTATTTATGTTTATAATTAATCAATATTTTATTGATTTATTATCAATTATTTTAATGAGGACCCAATACTAGTATTGGGTGTGATGTTGGTTTAGTAGATGTGGTGATATTTGATTGTTATTAATTATGCAATTAATTGTGTTATACTCGTCTATATTCTTTATGTGTACTTCGAACTATTTTTTTATGGTTTTTTATGTATTCTGTCAAATCTGTTTGATCCTGGCAGAAGCTACTGCTATTGGGATTCGATTAAGCCATG
>NZ_CAJOKH010000008.1 GCF_905235195.1 uncultured Methanobrevibacter sp.
AAAAAAAAAACATAATCTCAATCAATTAGATTATTCAAGACTCGAATCTAATATTAGATAATATACTTTATAAAACCTTAATTTATTTGTTACCTTCTGAGCGTGCTTGTTTTACACCATTAGACAAATAGATAATAATTCCTACAAAAGCTATAATGGAAGCAATTAACATTACAACTGAAAGAGGATAAATAAATAAAAAATTATTTAATTGTAAAAGATCAGTTCCATAGGATAAGGTATTATTTAAACAGTGAATAATCATTGGAATAATTATATTATCTGTTTTTAAATATATAACACACATACATAATCCAAATACAAATGCACTAATCATTCCTGAAGGATCATGTAATAATGCAAATAATGCTGAAGAAATAATCATAGCCCAAATAATTCCAAGTCTAGGTCTTAGACGAGTAAATATTACACCACGGAATATTAACTCTTCAATTATTGGTGCACCAATAATTCCTGTAAGTAAATCTAAAAAGTAATAAATAGGACCTATATCTGCACTACTAAACTCTACTGTTACAGAAGAACCTGGACTCAAAGATATCAATACTGCAGTAAATACTGAAATAACTGCTATTAACATTAATGCAAAAAAGTAATTTAATACAAGTAGATATAATATTTCTTTTTTATTTGAAGGTTTTAAAATATCCCTAAAATTATCTTTCAAACCCACTGTTCCTCTAAGAGCATATATGAAAAATATAAGTAATAATATATGCATTGTTAAAACAAACAAATCATCATATTTTGCATATATAGGTATAAATGTTGCTAAAATTATTGAAATAAAAGAAGCTATAATAATAGCAAGAATAAGTTCGCCTAATCTGATACTTCTTAATCTAAGATTAAAATTATTAACTGAAAAATCCATATTTTTAACCTTGAATTTTATTTAAAAAAATAATTTTTATTAGATATTAAGTATATGTTATTTAAACTAATAAATGTTTTTTATAATTCTATATGAATCAAGAGTTATAGTGAAATTTTTTATAAAAATAAGTATTACTTATAATTAAAGGTAATATTCTCCAGTAAAAATATTTAATAATATCTTAAAATAATATAATAATTAACTATTAATTTTTTAACGAAAATCTAAAAAGATTAAATTCCTATAAATTTAGAATATTTCAGTGGGTAAGTTGATTAATAATGAAAATAGCTGGTAGAGATATAAGTTTAAAATCATTTCTTTTCTATTATTGTTTTAATAGTTTAATAATTTTAGATATGATTCTAATTACTATTGCTCTAGTTTTTCAACTTCCAAAAGATATTGTAACACGAATGGAATATTTTGATTTAATTGTTTGTATAATGTTATTAACAGAATATACAATAGAGTTATACCACTCTTCATCAAAAAAAGATTATATATTGGACCCTATGAACATAGTAGGTTTAATAGCTTCCATACCATTGGATTTTATTTTAATGACAACAATTCCAGGTTCCAACCTTTTAAGATATTTTAGACTTTTAAGATTTATTAGAGTATTCCTTTTATCTCGTAGATTAAAGTTTATTAAGCGGTTCTGTGAAAAAACTGCACTACATAAAATTTTAACAGTAGTATTTGCGATAATAATAATATTCACTTCATTATTTTACCTTTTTGGTTCCAGTTATGGAGGATTTGATTATTTTTATTTCGTTATAGTGACTTTAGCAACTGTTGGATATGGAGATATAACTCCTATAACTTATAATGAAAAAATTTTAACTATAATTTTAATAATAACCGGTATATTTATATTTTCTACAATTACAGCAGCAATGTCTTCATATTTAACTGATCGTATAATGGAAAAAGAGAATAAATACAATGGATTGAAAATTAATGAAAATATAGAGGAGAAAACTGCAAATATTATGAATGAAATACAAATTATGCAAAAAGAAAATCAAGAATTAAAAGAGGAAATTAAGGAATTAAAAAACTTAATTAAAAAATAAAAAATTTTGTGTTTTATAAAAAATAGAAAATAGTTAATGTATAATACATTTAACCTTTTAAGTCCATATTAAAATTTTCACCAGCATACTCATTTAATGATTTAACACTAATATTAGAATTTACTGCAGATTCAATAGCATAAAGTACCGCTCTTGCACCAGCCAATGTTGTAACATATGGTATACCAAGCTCAACTGCAAGACGTCTAATAATATATCCATCAAGAGCAGCTTGTTTTCCATAAGAAGTGTTAATAATCATATCAATATTATTATCTAATATCTGATCTCTAATATTAGGAGTTCCCTGAGAAACCTTTTTAACCTTTTCAACAGGTACATCTTTTATAGACTCAGCTGTACCTCTAGTTGCACAGAGTTCAAATCCAAGATTATGTGCCTTTTTAGCAATAGCACCTACTTTCTTTTGATCCTTATCACGTACACTAATAAAAATTTTACCTGATTTTGGTAAATCCATTCCTGCAGATAATTGTGATTTATAGAATGCCATACCTACATCATCATCAATACCAATCGCCTCACCAGTAGATTTCATTTCTGGTCCAAGAATTGTATCTGCCTCAGGCAATTTTAGAAATGGGAATACTGATTCTTTAACAGCAACATAATCTATTTTGATTTCATTTGTAAGGCCAAAGTCTTTAAGTTTATAACCTGTCATTAGAAGTGTTGCAATCTTTGCAATAGGTACACCAATAGCTTTACTTACAAATGGAACAGTACGACTTGCCCTAGGATTTGCTTCAATAATATATACCATTTCAGTATCTAATTTTACTGCATATTGAATATTCATTAAACCTACAACATTAAGTTCAAGTGCAAGTTTACGAGTATTCTCTTTAATCTCATCAATTAAATGTTTTGGTACATTATGTGGAGGTATTACACATGCAGAGTCTCCAGAGTGTACACCTGCCTCTTCAATATGCTCCATTATTCCTGCAATAAATACATCTTCACCATCAGCTAAAACATCAACATCAAGTTCAATTGCATCTTCAAGGAATTTATCAACTAAAATTGGATGTTCTGGTGAAACCCTTACTGCCTCTTTCATATATTCTTCAAGTTCACCATCATCATAAACAATCTCCATTGCACGTCCACCAATAACATATGATGGCCTTACAAGAACAGGATAACCAATTCTATTAGCCTCCTCTTTAGCTTTCTCATAAGAGTGTACAATACCAAATGGTGCCTGATGAATATCAAGTTTTGAAAGTAACTGTGAAAATCTATCCCTGTCTTCAGCCATATCAATACTATCATATGGAGTTCCAAGAATCTTTACACCTGCATTTGCAAGTGGTACTGCAAGATTAATTGATGTTTGACCACCAAACTGTACGATGACTCCATCCGGTTTTTCTCTTTTTATAATATTCATTACATCCTCATAGTTTAATGGTTCAAAGAAGAGTTTATCTGAAATATCATAATCAGTACTTACAGTTTCAGGGTTATTGTTGATTAATATGGTTTCAATACCTTGTTGTTTAAGTGCAAGTGAGGAATGTACACAACAATAATCAAATTCAATACCCTGACCAATTCTAATAGGGCCTGCACCAATAATGACAATTTTCTTATTTTTACTTGTCTCGACAGTTAACTCATCTCCTATATCATATGAAGAATAGTAGTATGGAGTTTTAGCTGCAAACTCTCCACCACATGTATCAACCATTTTATAATGAGTTATAATGTCTAATTCATCTTGAATTTTATTTATTACATTAGTCTCAACACCTGCAATATTTGCAAGTTTTTTATTTGTAAATCCTAATTGTTTAGCACGTCTAAAGTATGATTCATCTTTAAGTTTGTCTAAACTAATGTCCTTTTCAAAGTTTACAATGTTTTCAATCTTATCTAAAAAGAATGTGTCTATTTGAGTTAAATCAGATAATTCCATTAAATCCATACCATCTTTTATAGCAGAATAAAGTGCCATAAATCTTTCATCATTAGGATTTTCAAGAGATTCTTTAGTATATTCCACATCTTCAAAACCATCATAGCCTAAATCAAGAGATCTTAAAGCTTTTTGGAATGCTTCTTCAAAAGTTCTTCCAATAGCCATAACTTCCCCTGTTGCTTTCATCTGTACACCAATCTCACGACTAATACCTTTGAACTTGTCAAATGGCCATCTTGGTACTTTAACTACAACATAATCAATACTTGGTTCAAATGATGCAGGAGTTTCTTTTGTAATATCATTTTTTATTTCATCTAAGGTTAGACCTAATGCAACTTTTGAAGAGATTTTTGCAATTGGATAACCTGTTGCCTTACTTGCAAGAGCACTACTTCTACTTACCCTCGGGTTAACCTCAATAACCTTATATTCCCCTGTTTCAGGTTTAACTGCAAATTGAATATTACATCCACCATTAATACCTAAAGCTCTAATAATTTTAATAGATGCATCTCTTAATCTTTGTGCATACTTATCCTCTAAGGTCTGTGCAGGTGCAACAACAACACTTTCTCCTGTATGTATACCCATAGGATCTATATTTTCCATATTACATACAATAATACAGGTGTCGTTTTTATCACGCATAACCTCATATTCAAATTCTTTCCAACCAAGAACAGACTCATCAATTAAGACCTGTCCAATAAAACTCATATCCAATCCATGCTGGGTGATTTGAATTAATTCCTCTTCATTATTTGCAATTCCCCCACCAGTACCACCTAAAGTAAATGCAGGACGAACAATTGCCGGATAACCTATATCCTCAATAGCTTCAAGTGCCTCATCAACAGATTCAACAGCGTGACATTTTGGTATAGGTTCATCAAGTTTATCCATAAATAATGCAAAAAGGTCACGATCTTCCACATTTGCAATAGTTTTAACATCAGAACCAAGAACCCTTATCCCATCAAGTAATCCTTTCTCCCCAAGACCAGTTGCAATATTAAGACCAGTTTGACCACCCATAGTTGGAAGTATTGCATCTATATTTTCTTTATCAATAATTTTTTTAACAAGTTCTGGAGTTAAAGGTTCAGTATAAACAACATCAGCCATATCCATATCAGTTTGAATAGTTGCAGGATTACTATTAACTAAAACAGTTTCAATACCCTCCTCTCTTAAAGACTTACATGCTTGAGAACCAGAGTAATCAAATTCTGCAGCTTGACCAATTTGAATAGGACCAGAACCAATAATTAATACTTTTTTAATATTCTTATCCACAGGCATCTTATCACTCTTTATAATCGTAAAATAGTAAATTTAATAATTTACAATAGTCTCCTTAAATTCATCGAATAAAATATTTGTATCAGTTGGACCCGGAGTAGCTTCTGGGTGATACTGAATAGTCTTAATCGGCAACTCTTTATGAACAAAACCTTCAGGAGTTCCATCATTTAGGCTTATCTGAGCAAGTTCTAAATCTGTACCTTTAAGTGAATCAGCATCAACAGCAAAACCGTGATTTTGACTGGTAATATATACTTTACCAGTTTTTAAATCTTTTACCGGCTGATTTCCTCCCCTATGACCAAATTTCATTTTAAAGGTTTTTGCACCAAATGTTTTTGCAATAACAAGTTGACCCATACAAATACCGAAAATTGGAAGTCTATTTGTAAGATGTGAAACATTATCAATTGTTTCAGTTAATCTTGCAGGGTTTCCAGGGCCACATGAAACAAGTAAACCATCAACATCATAATCTAAAATCTCTTGATAATTAGTATCATATGGTACACGTACAACACCTAAATCCCTTTTAAGGAAATCATTAATTATACTTGTTTTAACACCACAGTCAATAATAGCTACCATATGCTTATTATCTTCACCATAAATTTGAGTTTTCTTTGTTGAAACTTCAGGAACAAGATCTCTATCTACAATACTTTTCTGGTTTCTTGCAAGAGTTAAAAGTTCCTCATCACTAATATCTTCTGTAGTTAATGCACCTTTCATTGAACCTTCAGTTCTTATTTTTAATGTTAAATCTCTTGTATCAATTCCACTAATTCCTGGAATTTCATATTCTTCTAAAAAATCCTTTAAAGTTTTTTGAGAAGTGTATCTTGAAGGTTTCCTACAGACTTCTCTTACTATAAATCCATCAGCCTGAATACTATCAGATTGAAAATGCTCTTTAGATACACCATAATTACCCTCTAAAGGATATGTTGACATTAAAATTTGACCCTTAAAGGAAGGATCTGTTAATGATTCAGTGTATCCGACCATACCAGTTGAAAATACAACTTCACCAATCTTGGTAGTTTCATAACCAAAAGATTCGCCTTTTACGATAGTTCCGTCTTCTAAAGCTAATTTGGCCCTATTTTCCATTAAATCACCATAAGCAAATAATATTCATAACCCATATAAAAATAAATTTTTCATAGGTTCATTATATTAATTTAATATATATTCAAATCCTTATTTTAAATTAACTATATATTGAAAATTCCATATAAAAATAAAAAAAATAAATTTTTAAAAATTAAAATTTCACAGATTTTCTTTTAAAATAATATTTGCTATTGAAATAAAATCAAAATAGTGGTAAAATATAATAGAATATTAGAAAAAATCTCTAAAATAAATATTTTGGCAAAATAAAAGAAAAATAGAATATAAGATTAGTTATTAGAAAAATTATGTTTTATGAATCATTGCATAATAAAATGATTGTAAAAATACGAAAAAATAAGTTTATAAAAATTTTTCAGTCTCTGATAAAAATTCCTCGGCATGTACAAGTTCTTTTTGAGCAATTCTTCCCCATAATCTGATTCAACTGTATAATTTCCATCATTTCTTAATGATTGGGCTCCGATAAGATAAGTGAAAATCTCATAATCAAAATCACCCTCATGAACATATTTAAGAGAGAAAAAAATCAATAGTTCCCTTCTGAGTTTTACTTTTAAATCCTAAATTTAAGGTTAAAGCTTTAACTGCCAGATACATCGCATAAAAAGATAAAGGGATAGAGTTTCTATATTGGCCTGCTTCAAATAAAATCTGTGCAGATTTTAAATTATCCTATGCATTATTCATATATGCATCGATTTCATCCAAGAAGAACACCTTCTTGCCTAATATTTTCCATAAATGTAAAATTATTGATTGATTTGATTTGTTTTTCACTCATTAAGTGAAGAGATTAATTCATGTTTTTCAAGGACAATATCTGCTATTGCTTTAGATAAATCAGACCATATTATATTACGAGGATTAGAGACAATTAAAATATCTATATCAGAATCTTCCTTGTCATCTCCCCTAGCCACAGAACCAAATAATACAATCTTATTTATATATTTTGAATTTATAATCTCTGCAAATTCATGAGCAAGTTCTACCCGGTTATTCATATAATCACCAAAGATTATAATTATAATAATTATTATAAATTTTCATAATAAGAAATACTTTGAAAATATGAACTTCCTCGGATAAAATGAAAAAAATATTAGTTTCCACAAGCTCTTGGAATCTTTTTAAATAAATTTATGATTAAAATTTTTAATGTAAAAAAGATTAGGGGAGGTTAAAATGAAACAAAAAACTATTTTTGATGTTATTGAAGAAGAAGGCACTATTTTTAAAAAGAGAGAAGTCTTTACAACAGAATATGTACCTGAATTCTACCAATACCGAGATCATCAACTAGACTCTATGGCATTCCACTCTAGAAGGATTGAACATAATCGTGCACCACACCATATGCTACTTAAAGGTAGAAATGCTACTGGAAAAACCAGCACACTAAAAAGATATTTTCAACTAGTCTGTGAAAGATTTCATAATGTTTTAACAGTATACATAAACTGTAGACTCCATAGAACAGAATATCAAATATTTTCAAAAATATACATTGAACTATTTCACGAAAATATTGCAAGTCT
Source organism: uncultured Methanobrevibacter sp. (assembly GCF_905235195.1). Taxonomy (GTDB): domain Archaea; phylum Methanobacteriota; class Methanobacteria; order Methanobacteriales; family Methanobacteriaceae; genus Methanarmilla. The sequence continues at coordinate 7,918 of NZ_CAJOKH010000008.1, forward strand.
TAATACATATAATTTCTACAATCGTATAATGGACTATTTAATTGAAAATAAGATAATTCTAATAGTTGCACTTGACGAATTCAACAATATTAAAAGTCCAATAGAATTAAATCGAACATTATATACATTATTAAGAGCCCATGAAGAATACCCTAATGTAGAAATATCTGTAATTGCAATTAGCTCAGAGAAAAATATCAGTGCTACAGATTTGAATGTATCAACAATACATCTACCTATTGAAATACGTTTTCCCTTCTACACTCATCAAGAAGTCTACAGTATTTTAAAACAAAGATGTGATCTTGGCTTTTACCCTGGAGTAATAAGTGATAATTTACTTGCAGATATAAGTGAAAATGCATATAGACTTGGAAATCTTCGTATTGGCATTAAAAAATTAGAACATGCTGGAGAAAAGGCTGAATATCGTGGTAGCTGTAAAATAGAAAAAGAAGATATAAACAACTACTTTAAATGGAAATACTAATCATGTAGGAGAGGGTTTGGATATTACTACTTTTTTAAAACTATTTGTAAATAATGAATAAAATAATAAAATAAAATGAAATAATAAAATAAAATGAAATAATAGAATATAATAAATAAAATAATAAAATAAAAAGAATTTAACTGCTTTTAAAATAAACCCACTACAAAAATAAAAAAAATAACTTATTTTAAAGAAAAATAAAGAATAAAAATAAAATATAGAATTTTTCTAAAAAATATTTCACAATGTAAAAATTTACATGAAATTATAATAATAAGACCTTCAAAAGAAAAAATTAAAACTATTTTTCAAAAATAAGATAATAACTGATACTAAAGTTTTATATATTATTACAAACATAAATGAGAGTCATTAAGTATATGCTAAAATACCAGTTATTCATAGGTATTTTTACAAAATAACTGATATTAATACTTATTTTCTATTTTATATATTCTTATATAATTATTTAAAAATGGAGGATGTTAAATATTAAGATTAAATTGATTATTGCAGTAACATTGATTTTAGGCTTATTTTTAGCTTTAGGTCTTGTTTCTGCAAGTGATGTTAGTATGGACGATTATACTAATATAAAAGATAACAATAATAATCTAGAAATCACAACAAACAATAATATTAATGAAAATAATGATAAAGATTTTGGAAATGATAATGTAAATGATAATGTTGAAGGCGTAAATCCTACTACCCCCAGTAATAATAGAGAATCAATTAAAGATAAAACTGCCACTTTAGATTCACTAATCCAAAATAACACAATTACATCTCAAAGTAGTACTGTATCTAAAACATCTACTTCAGCAAAAAAAAATTTAAAAATAGTTAACCATACTAACTTTGTTAAAAATGGAAACGAATATCATCTTTATTTAAGAGATGCAAATAATAAGGGAATAGATAATAAGACACTATACATAAATTTTAATGGAAAAACCTATAAAAAAACAACTGCAAATAAAGGCGCATTTTCAATTTTAATAAACTCAAATAACCCTATTGAGACAATGGATATTACATTTAAAGGAGATAGTAAATATAATAAATTTACTAAAACACTTACATTTTATGTTGATCCATCAACAGCACTCGTTGTGGGAAATAAAAAAGTACTCACTGACGGTTTTCTAAGAATTTATTTAACCAATACTAAAAAGTCAGTTGCAAATAAAACTATTAAAATAAGCATTGAAAACAAAAAATATACTAAAAAAACTAGTGCCGAAGGATTTGTTGTTTTCAAACCTAAACTTTCCGTTGGTACACACAATATAGTGGTTCAATATGGAAAATATGTTCTAATTAAAGCAGTAAACTGTATAAAAGGTACTGTATTAAATCCTCTTGAAAAGGTAATTCCAACTATTAATGGAGTTCCAAATATTGATGTGATGCCAGGACATTATGTTATGGCTAATCCAAGTGGAAAATATACCCTTACAAAAGAACAATACAAACTTACTATACAATTAGACAGTTATTATTTGTTTTTATATAATAAATTATCAAAATACACAACCTTTAAAACAAAAGCATGTCCTACAATCAATCACATTATACAACGTGAAAAATGGAATGTAATTGAAAGAGCACTTAATGTTATGCTTGTTAAAAAGAACAAAAAAACTTATTGGCCTAGCTCAATAACAGTTTCCCTTGCAGGAAAAGCATATACCTACTGTGAAGTTCGTGATGTTCAAAACACAGAATATACCTGTGGTCCTACATCTGCTAGTGTTTGCAGTCAAGCATTAAGAAACTACTATTCTGAATATTACTTCCAGAAAAAAGCACATGTAGTAAGTGGAGTTAATATTCCAGTTCTTAAAAAAGCTATAGAAGATACTGGATTTGCAGCAGAATATTTTTATACCGATTCTTTCAATAGTGCTTTAAAAAAATTAGGCAAAGGTGGATGTGCATTAATAGCTTACTTACCTAACCATTATGTATCTATAATTGATATAAGTAAAGATGGTAAGAAAATTTTAGTTAGTAACTCATATGGAAAGTATAATGAAGGGGGAAAAAATAAAGTTCCAACCGGCTGGGTTTCCTTAAAATATTTCAAAACCAAATTTGCGGGTGTTGGTCTAACCGTTAAACTTAATTACAAAATAAAAAACAAAAAGGTAATACAACGGGTAAAGAATATGTACTTAACTATGGGATCTAATTGGATAAGACAAAATACAAAAGAAAAACTTCTTGATACCAAATAATTATTTTGAAACTTAAGTAGAATGTATTTTTACTTAATTTTCAATACTTTCTTTTTTTTATATTAAAAATATTATTTTTAAATTCTATACAATTCTTTTTTTAAATTAAAATAGATCTATTTTATTTATTTTCATTTTGAATTTTATTTATTTTATTTTATACTGTTTTTTATTTGAATATATACTAATTTAAAAGAAATAAACTTTTTTTAAACAAATTAAATATTTAATAATATACATAAATAAAAATTAAAATAGCTAAAATAAAATAATTAAAAATAGCTAAAATAGACTAAAATATAATGAAAAAATAATAAAAAAAAATTAAAATAGCTAAAATAAAATAATTAAAAATAGCTAAAATAGACTAAAATATAATGAAAAAATAATAAAAAAAGTTAAAATAAAAATAAAATAATTAAAAATAGCTAAAATAGACTAAAATATAATGAAAAAATAATAAAAAAAGTTAAAATAGCTAAAATAAAGTAAAATAATAAAAATGATTAATAATAAAGTAAAATTAAAAAAAGGGTTAAAAAAGTCAATAGGTAAACTTATACTCAATTGACTAAAAAAACTGAATGACTTAAAAGATTATTCTTTTTTAGTGTGATTAACATCTATAGGTTCACGTTCAGAGTCATCTTCTTCTGTGTCAATCCACAATTGTTTTAAATTATCAATCTTATGATCATTTTTAATTTTCAAAATATCAACATTAACATCTTTATCTTCAACAATATCCTCAGGCATATTGATTTTAACCTGTTTGTTCAAGTCACTAGTTGGTATTTTAATTTCAATTTCTTTTCGATTAAAAAGCAATTTCCAAAAACTAACATTTTTAATTTCTTCATTAATACTGTCAACCATATTATTAATATTACTAGCCATAGCCCTATTTCTTTCTGTAACCTCTTTTTCCGTTTTATCTACAGCATTATTAATTTTCTGACGAGTAGTTTTGTTATTAGCATTAATAAGTTTTGTAGTTTCTTTTACAGTATCTGTTATTGCCTCTTCCATTGTTTGATTAATATTTTCCGTTACTTCATACAAGAGTTCATTACGCTGGTTAACCTTATTTTGAAGAGCATATAATTCCTCATTTTGTGAAATCTTATCAGGTAAAAATTCATCACTTGCATTTGAAGATAAACGCTCTGTAAGTATAAAGATTTCATCCTTAAGTGAGGATATTTCTTTGTCTTTTTCACTTAAATCCTTATTATTTTTATCTTTTAATTCTGCAATTTCACTTTTAAGACTATTTATCTCCTTATCTTTAAGGTTCAAATCTTCTTTAATACCATTTAACTCTTCTTCCTTAATAATGACCTGATTTTTAAGATCATTATTATCGTTTTGAGATTGAAGATTTGAAATTTCTTCTTTTAAGTTTTTAATTTCCTGATTTTTATGCTCTATTTCTTTAAGCATTTCATTAATTTTATTAAACTCATCAATTGAAAAATATACTACTTCATCTCCTTTTGAAAATCCGTCTCCAGGTGCAAATATTGCTAATGTATATGATTCAACATCACCTTCAAGAGGGACATCATCAGTTACAGAATAAATTGTTTTAATTTTAGGGTCAGTCATTCATATCACTAATACTATTTATTTATATCCTATTAAATAAAATTTATTAATTTTTTAAAAGATAGAAAAATAGATTTTTATAAAGAAATTACAACATATATTTAAGAAAATGCCTCAATAAATAAAGAAAATAGATTTTTATAAAAATTAGACCATTTTTAAGATAATCGTTGAAATATTTACTTAAATAGGATTTATAAGATAAATTATCTAACGGACTATTAGATAATACTGTAAAAAGTATTAAAAAAACAACAAGATAAATTGAAATAAAACTATTATAATATTAAGCTAAATTAAAAATCTTAAATTAAATAAAATAAAGGCTAAATATAAGGATTTTAAGAACAAATCTTTATAAATTATATTAAAACTTAAAAATATCAAAAATATCAACTAAATCCAAAACTTATATAAATATTATATATAAGATTAATATGTATGACAGAAAATAACAAAGAAAAATCTAGAAGTAGGGAAATTTATGCTGTTGCAAAAAAATATAAATTGGGAAAATTATTTAAATCATCAAGAAAACGTAAAAAAGAACAAGACGATTACGATGAAGAGATTGATGCAAGTAATCTTAGATTAGCATTTGAAGAATTAGGTCCTGCTTTTATTAAATTAGGGCAAATATTAGCTACAAGGCCAGACCTTGTTGGACAGGACATTGCAGATGAACTTGCAAAACTTAGAGATAATACTCCTGCAACACCCTTTGAAGAGATAAAAAAACTCATTGAAGAAGAACTTAATAAACCATTAGATGAAATATACTGCGAATTTGATGAAGAACCTCTAGGTTCTGCATCTATTGGTCAAGTTTATAAAGCAAAATTAAAAGAAAATGGTGAAGAAGTAGCAGTTAAAGTCCAAAAACCCGGTTCCTATGAAATAGTAGTTGAAGATGTAAAAATAATGAAAAAAACCGCTAACTTAGCAGATAAATATATTACAAGTACAAGAACCTATAATTTACCTGCAATTATAGCTGAATTTGAAAGGTCCATTTTCAAAGAACTTGATTATATGGAAGAAGTTATGAACATCCAAAAGATTACTAAAAACTTTAAAGAGGAAACTTATGTAAGATATCCTAAAGTTTATCCTAGATTATGTACTAACAAACTCATTAACATGGAACTTGTAAAAGGATATAATGTTACAGAATTATATGGCAATCAAGTAGAAGGAATTGATAATGTAAAATTAGGTGATGACATTGTTAATGCTTACTTTAAACAAATAATGCTTGATGGATTTTTCCATGCAGACCCTCACCCGGGAAACTTGATTATTGGTGAAGATGGTATACCTTGTTTTATTGATTTAGGAATGATGGGAATTTTAAGTGAAGATTTCAGAGGCAATTTAGCACAATTAATCCTACTTTTATTTGATGGTAATCCAAATCACCTCATAAAACAGTTAACCTATATGAAAATACTCACTCCAGAACAAAACACAGAAGAATTAAATATGGACATTAATGATTTACTAAATCGGTATATGGGTGCCGAATTAGACCAAATGGATGGAGTACTCGAAAAATTAATAGATACAATGATTAAACATGGAGTCACCCTTCCAAGAGAATTTGTTATGATTGGAAGAGGATGTGCACTTATAGAAGACATTGGTTATAATCTTAACCCTAAATTTAATGCTGCAGAAGCATTACAAAGATTATCCAAAAGATTAGTTCTTCATAAATTTAATCCTGCTAATGTTGCAACAAGCAGTTATAATTATCTTTTAGAAGTTGAACATTTAGTTAAAGATATGCCTGAGCGAATTAATTCAACAATGACCAAAGTAGAAAAAGGAGATCTTGAATTTAATATAAATGTAGGGCATTTAAACGAATTTAAAAATCAAATATCAGCATCTTTAATTATTTCTGCATTAATTATTGGTTCTTCACTTGCTATCTTAGCAGATAATGGGCCAAAACTATATGATATTTCTGCAATAGGCCTTGTAGGATTTCTTTTCAGTGCAATAATTGGAGCATACATTGTTGTAAAATATGTCATTAGAGAATAATATTGTATTTTTAAAATACAATATTATTTGTTTATTTAAAAATCATTAGAACATAAAAAAATATTCCCAATTATTATTTTTAATACTCTTATAAGATTTTTAATTGTTATTTTTTCATAAACAGGGCCAAATAGATAAATAAATTTTAGATTAAAAAATATTTTTAATCTAAGTTTATTTTATTATTATAATATCCTATTAAAACTCATTTTAGCTAATTTTAAATACTTAAACTCAATTGATTATAATTTAAATAATTAAACTAATTTTACTCTAATTATAAATATTAAATATAAAAAAGACTGAAAAATAAGTATTTTAATAAAAATTAACTACTTTAATAAAATAAATAATGACCAACAATAATTATAAATAGTATTCAAATATAATATAAATTTATTAATAAATGGTTGGTGCTATTTTTTGAAAATCAAATGTCCTATTTGTGGAACAGAAAATAAGAAGGATAAGACCTACTGTAAGGTATGTGGTGCTAGTTTGAATACTGACCCAGATTATCTTGAAGATACATCAGAGAATGATTTTAGCTTAACCAATGCTCTTAAAGATATGGAAAAATCATCCTCAACATCTTCAAATGACCACAACGATAATGAAAAAATAGCTGCTGAAAAGTATCTAGAAGCACTTGAAGAAGAGCATGGCCTCAGTAGTGAAAAAACAGAAGATACTATTATAGAAGGACAAGCACAAGAGGATATTGATTCTGCATATAGTCAAGAAAACTTAAATAGTTCTTTTAAAGAGAAAATTGAACAATTATCTGACGACTACATCATAGTAGAGCATGCAGAAGAAGAAACAATTGAAGAAGAAAATCTCCAAGAAGAATACGCTCAAACTGAAGATCCAACTTTAGAAGAAGAAACAACACACAAACAACACACAGACACAGAAGAAATCAAAGAAGAAACATACCTCATAGAACACACACCAAAAGAAGCAACAGAAACAAATCATGACCAAGAATATCTCCTTCCAGAATACTCAGAGGAAGAATACATCCAAATAGAACACAGCCCAGAAGAAACAATAGAAGAAGAAACAACAAAAGAATACTACATCCAAATAGAACACACCCCAGAAGACATAGCAGAAGAAGATAAATTCCAAGAGGAAGCTGCAATTCAAGAAGAAATTGAAAAACAAAAGGAGATTGCAGATCAAGATGAAAACTCAGATGAGGATGACGAAGAATATGACTGGGTATACGATATATATCCTGATCATTCCTCTGAAGTTAAAACTGCAGAAGAACATGAAGATAACCGGAATGAAGTAGAGCAATTTATTAAAAAACCTAAAGAAAAAGGGTATAAAAATCTACTTAAATTTGAAACAAAATCTCTTGAAGATAAAAATATAGATAAAAATTCATTTAGATATGTCCATAGGAAAGGAATAATGGTTTTAGGTGTTCTCATACTTTTAGCAATAGTTGGGACAATGACAATGCACTATATTGATGAAAACACCTTAAATTACTTAAGTGCAAGTAATTCAGAACCAGGACAATATACAAATAATATCATATCATTTAAACTACCGGCCACCTGGGAAAAATATAATATTACTGAGAAAAATGTGATTGGTAGTTATAAATCTGAAAAAGATGGACATAAAATACTATTAAGTGTTTATCAATCAAAAGTTTCAGGTAGAACATTAGATGAAATTAAAAGTTCAACCGAAGAGTTAGATATTAGAAGCGGAGCTTTAGTCAATCAAAGCAAAATTGAAAACATTAAACATGTAAAATCATATGATGTTTTAAGTAGAGAAGGTGCTAATGATTATGAATATCGTACAATAGGATTTATTAAAGATAATAAAGAATATGCGTTCCTATTTGTATCTGACGACATAGATACATTTAATGAAGATATTAATGACTTTAAAAAAAGCCTTGAATTCTACTAATAATTAAAATAAATGAACAGATTGTGAATTTAGATTATAATTTAAAAATGAAATTTTTAAATAAACATCTTTTTTAAGTCTCTTCATTAGAAATTAACAGACTTATTTCTAATTTTTTAAAATTTCCACAACATATAATAAAATTAAATATAAAAATAATAGAAATATTTAAATATAATGTAAAATTCATTTAGTATTTATAGAAAGAATAATATAAAATTTTTATTATTAATATATAATAATAAATTTAAATAAGATTATAAATAGCATATTAATGTTATAAGTTAAATTAAGCTTATAATTTAAAATTAATCATTATAAATAATTAAAATTAAAAAGAAAATCATAGTAAATTATATTAAAGATTTTTTTAACAAAAAATGTATTATTTAGGGATATTATGTCAAGGTACTGTCCAAGATGTGGAAAAGAACATATTAAAAATGAGGAATATTGTCTTGATTGTCATACAAGATTGCCTAAAGATGAAATAGAACTTAATGATAAGACCCCTTTAAGTATTTTTAGAAATGAAAAAATGGAAAATGAAAAAATACAGACAGAAAAAAAGAATACAGGTCTTGGAAAAATATTTACCTATGAAAAAGCTCAAAATATTCCAAAAGAAGTGGAACAAACACGGAAAATCGAAAGGACCGCAAAACCAAAAGATACACAGAAAAAAACGCTAAACATTTTTAAAAGAAACACAAAAGAACAAAAAGAAAATATTCAAAAAAATAACGAGAAAAAAACAACAAGACCAAAAACAAATCTAAAAACAGAAAAACCAAAAACCAATACCCAAATTGAAAAACCAAAAACAAAACTAAAAACAGAAAAACCAAAAACCAATACCCAAATTGAAAAACCAAAAACAAAACTAAAAACAGAAAAACCAAAAACCCCAGACAATGCTAAAATTGAAAAACCAAAAACAAAACTAAAAACAGAAAAACCAAAAACCCCAGACAATGCTAAAATTGAAAAACCAAAAACAAAACTAAAAACAAAAACCCCACAAAATATAAAAACAGAAAAACCAAAAACCCCAGACAATGCTAAAATTGAAAAACCAAAAACTAGCCTAAAAACAGAAACCCCACAAAATATAAAAACAACAAGACCAAAAACAAATACCCAAATAGAAAAACCAAAAACAGATTTAAAAACAGAACGAAAAACTAACATAATCAAAACAAGCCCAAAAACAAAAGAAGTCAAAAAAGAACAATCAACTAACATAGACAAAAACATAAAACCAAAAACAGATTTAAAAACAGAACGAAAAACTAACATAATCAAAACAAGCCCAAAAACAAAAGAAGTAAAGACTCCTCAAGGAAATGTAAAAACTAAAGCTAAAGAAAAAACTTTAGTATAAGTGAAGAGGATAAACGGAAAATAATCATTGGAGGATTAATTGTACTTGCAATACTTATCCTAATTATTATTGCAGGAGTATTAACTAATCCTACCCTTAACAATTCTGAAACAGGACATACTAACTATAATTTTACTGATTTTGTTGTAAGTATACCTAATGATTACAAGAAAAACAATGATACTGACTACATTACCGAATTTTCAAAAGATAATGTTTCTGTAAAATTCTATACTTCAAACCTAAAGGGAACTGGTTATCAAGGTACAAGTATTGAAAGTCTACAACAAGCAACGGTCAATAATATTGCAAATAATCTGAATGGAACCATTAGCTATAATGATTTAGTAGATCTTGATAATGGTTATAGAGGATATAATATAACATATAGCTCTGAGGGAAATGTCACAAGAAACATTGGATTTATAAAAGATAATGTAGAATATGATATAATAATCACCACTCCAGGAAATAATACGGAAAAACTTGATAATATTAGCTCAGAGATTATACCTACATTAAAAATCAACTAAAATAGTTTAATATATAAAAAATAATCATTTAAACTATTTTTATTATTTTTATTTATATTGTTTATTTAATTATTTTTAATTTAATTTTTTACATAAGATAAGACTTATAGAGATAAAAATGAGAAAAGTTACACTTGGTAAGACTAAAATATCTGTAGAAAAAAATGGTTTTGGAGCACTGCCTATTCAAAGAATAAGTATAAAAGAAAGTACCTACCTACTACAAAAAGCTTATAATGAAGGAATAGACTTTTATGATACTGCACGATTATATACAGACAGTGAAAAGAAGATAGGTATTGGATTTGAAGGATTTAATAATAAATATCCTCGAGAAAGTATTATACTTGCAAGTAAAAGTGGAGCAAGTAAAAAAGAAGATCTGCTTAAAGATTTAGATGAGTCTTTAAACAATCTTCAAACAGATTACCTTGATATTTACCAATTACACAATCCATCATTTTTACCTAAACCTTCAGAGGATGGACTTTATGATACTCTACTTGATTTAAAAGAAGAAGGTAAAATAAGACACATTGGTATAACCACACACAAATATGAAATTGCTCTTGAAGCTATAAAAAGCCAATTATATGAAACAATACAATATCCATTCTCATACATTAGTGATGTTAAAGATTTGGAAATTGTTGAGAAGGCAAAGGATGCAAATATTGGTTTTATAGCTATGAAAGCTATGGCAGGAGGACTTCTTAGAAGTTCAAAATCAGCATATGCCTACCTTAATGAATTTGATAATGTAGTGCCAATATGGGGAGTTCAAAGAAAAGAAGAACTAAATGAATTTTTATCATATATGAAAAAAGACATTAAACTTGATGATGAGCTTAGTGAAATTATTAAAAAAGAAAGACGCGAATTAGCTGGAGATTTCTGTAGAGGATGTGGATACTGCTCACCATGTAGTGTGGGAATTGAAATATTCAAATGTGCAAGAATGTCCTTATGGATTAGACGTATGCCATCAGAACCTAGTTTAACAGATGAAGCTCAAGAAATGATGATGAAAATAGAAGACTGTACATATTGTGGTAAATGTATGGAAAGATGCCCTTATGAGTTAAATATTCCTGAACTTTTAGAGAAAAACCTTAAAGACTATAAAGATATTTTAAGTGGCAAAGTTAAACTATAATAAATATTATATACTAAACCATAAAGATTATTTTAAGTGGTAAAATTAAACTTTAATAAACTTTATAAAATAATAATCATTAATATAGATAAGTTTAGGGTTTTAAACCTTATATATTATTATAAATTAATATAATTTAATAAATAAAATTATTATAAGAAATGAAACTAAAAGAGAACTAATGTGGAGATAATTTATGAATATTAAAAAAATAGCTACACTATTTATTTTACTGATTATACTACTTGCACCTACACTTAGTGCAGTTAGCGCAACAAATGTGTTTTTAACCTCCGATACAATCTTTGGCCAGAAAGGTGAAGAAGTTAAAATGCTAAATGAAATTAAAACATATATTGAAGAAGAGGATAGTAGTATAAATGTAACAGTAGATTCTGAATCACCAGGACCTGGTGAAGGTACAAGAGCTATGGTATCAGATAGTGATGTAAGTGTCGCTTTTGCATTTGCAGATGCAGCTAATTTTTATGAATTAGCTAAATACTCCACAAAAGTAGATAAACAGGTAATTTACGTTAATGTAGGTTCTCTTGATTTATATAATCTTACTCTTCTTCGAAGAGCATGGGATGATAACTGGTCAGATAAAACTTTCTTATCACTGAAAAATCCTGGAAATTTCTTAAGTAAATCTGGAGTAACTGTCATACAACCAGTACAAGCCCTTCCAGGAAATACTGATAAAGATGGAGACATGTATTATAGTGATAGTGAAAAAAACAAGTATATTGCAAGTCAGATTGTAGAGGCCGTCCATAATTATAATTCATCAAACAAAAACTTAAGGGAAGGGGATATTATACGTACAGAGTTAGATGTAAGTGTAATTGGAGATATATCCCAAGGAATTATAATAAACCAAAAATTAGGCCAGGAAAATGCAATTTATGCTGGATATACAGGCCCTCAAGCATTATACTTATTATCTTCATATCTTTCTGGAGAAGGATTAAATAAACCTGGAGAATTTTCTAATCCAAGTTCCCCTCAAGATTATTCTGTAGGCACTCCGTCAAGTTATAGTGTATATGATTATGAAGAAATGGGAGGAATTGTTAAAAATTATATGGACAAAAATGGTCGTGCACCAGATTCTATACAATATAAGGGTGCAAGCATAGGATATAATGATTTGTTATATAATTTTGCACTTTTAACAGAAGACGATAAAGATGCAAGTAGTATGAACCTTCCAAAAACAAGTGAATTTAAATCAAGTAATGATATGACATTATTCTTCATTGCAATTGCAATAATTGCAATAATTGGTGTAATATTACTATATATTGGAATTCGCAAAAGACGAAGATAATCCATTAAAAAAAAATAATAAATTAATAATAAAATAATTAATCAAAATTAATTAAAGCTTATTATTTTATTTAATTTAATTTTAAATAATAATTTAAAACTAGTAGTTAATTTTAAATGAAATATAATAAAATATTTAATTTTGGTATTATTTATAGAAAATTGATTAGTTAAAGATTATTTAAACCGTAAAATAGCTAAAAGCTAGCAGTCATATAATAAAAAATTACAAAATTAGATACTTTCAAAATTAATAAACAAAAAAATATAAATGTTAACTTTAATATAAATCCAATTAAAAGATATTAAAATAAAAAAATAAGTAGATGGTAGGATATTATGGAAATAAGAAAATGTCCAAATTGTGGAAAAACAGATACTTCAGGATTTGGATTCTGTATATATTGTGGAAAAGAATTTACTCCCGAAAATGCGCCTGTAATCCATATAAATGAACCAGGAATAACTATTCAAAATTTTAATTCAGCTCAAAATTTTGATAATCAAAATATTAATTCTAACTTAACAGCAAATAATGAATTAAAAGGTAATGAAAAATTTACAGATAATCAAAGTGAAAATCTTAATACACCCAGATCATTTGAAATGAACCTTTTAATAATATTTGGATACATACTTACTATTTTAGGAAGTTTCCTTGGATTAATTATAATTATATATCTAATAACACGTAAAGATTATAATATTAAAAGACATGGAGTTATACAACTTGCAATATTTTCATTCTACGTTGTACTTATCGTAATACTCTTTTCAAACGGTACAATAGACATGAATACACTTGCACACGTTGGTCAAATGGAATATAATAATTTAACTAATTTACTGGGAAAATAATTACAATATTCTCTTCTTTTTTTACTTATTTTTATAAATTAACCAATATCTTAAAAATAAAAACTATTTTAATACTATTTAAACTTATAAAACATTATATATGCTGAATCATCATTATCATAATAGTGAGGAACCTTACGATCAATACAAAATCCAAAGTTTTCATAAAACCTTACACTATCATCATGATTTGCATTAACCTCAAGAGATACAAAATCAACACCTACACCTTTAAAAACTAAAATTGCTTTTTTTAAAAGAGAAGTACCTATTCCAAGATTTCTATAATTTTGATCAATAGCCAATGAAATGATATGTCCTTCATTTTCTTCCTTCATCCAAAAAATAATATAACCTACAACATAACCATCAATTTCTCCTACTAAAAAGCCAGAACCTATCTCAAATAGCTTTAATATCATTTCAACACCATAAGAAGAATCGAATGACATGGTTTCTATTTCATGAACTCTTTTTAAATCATTTTCAATAAATTGACGAATAATCATAAGTTAGCCTCAAAAAAATAAGTCTAAATCAAATATGATAAAATATTAATTTAAATTTAATTTAAAGGAGATATTAATTTTAATTTAAATGTGATTTAAATGGATATTAATATTTAATTTAAATTTAATATAAAGGAGATATTAATATTAATTTAATATGATATTAATAAATTTTAATATATATTTTTTTAAATATGAAATAAATTATATAAAAAAGTTAAATATGAAATAAATTATATGAAAAAGATAAAATAAATTAACAATAATAAAACATAGGAAAGAAGTAAAAATGTGGAATGATTTTGGAGAATATATCTTAAAACTAATAGATGGTGAAAAAATTAATGTAGCAGAACTTGCTATAGGCCATTTCTATAATCTAAGCAATATCCTTGAAAAATATGATAATATTAACCTTATTAAAACAGATATTAAACCTAGTAGAGAAGATATTATTAAAGATGATTTGAAAGATCCAGATTATGAATTATATAAAAATATTGATTTAATCTACTCTATCCGACCTCCAAATGAACTTCAACCTTATATTTTTAATCTTGCAAAAAAACTTAAATGTCAATTAATTATTAAACCTTTAACTGGTGAAAACCTAAGTCAAAAATTAAGTTTAATGAAATTAAAAAATTATAAAAAAGCTAGTTTTTATTATTATGACTTTAAATAAAATTTTTAAAAAAATAAACTTAAAATACTAAAAATTATAAAATAAAATACTAAAAATAATAAAATAATAAAATAGTAAACTAAATCAATCTAAAAATAATAAGCTAAATGAAAACCCTTAGATATTACTAATTTTTAAAAAAGTGAAACTATGAATAAGACAGATGAAATATTAAAAAAATATAATTCAAGGATAGATGGGCTTAATAGCCAAGAGGTTCAAAACCGTCAGGAGAAATACGGTTTAAATGAACTTGAAGAGACTAAAAAAACGAGTTCAATTATTAAATTTTTAAAACAATTTACAGAACCACTTATTATACTCCTTATTATTGCTGCAATTGCTGCATATTTCATTGGAGATGTTATAGATTCAATTGTAATTTTAATTGTAGTAAGCTTTAATGCAATTATAGGATATCATCAGGAACATAAAGCTGAAAAGGCTATGGAAGAATTGAAAAATATAGTAACTACAAAGGCAATAGTAAAAAGAGAAGGAAAAAAATCACAGATTGATGGAAAATACCTTACCCTTGGAGACATTGTAAATGTTGAAGAGGGAGATAAAGTTCCTGCAGATATAATACTTCTAAGTTCTGTAGAACTTAAAATTGACGAATCTTCCATTACTGGTGAATCCAAACCAGTGAATAAAAATTCCGATTATAGTGAAAATGATGATATTGAAAAAATTGATGGGGCAAACAGAGATTTTGAAGATAAAATTTTATATATGGAATCAACAGTAGTTTCTGGAAGAGGTACAGGTCTTGTATTTAATATTGGAATGAATACATCCATGGGTAAAATTGCAAAACTCATTCAGGAAGACTCTGATGAAACTCCTCTTCAACAGAAAATTGGTAAACTAGGTAAATATTTAGGTGCAATAGCAGTTATTATTTGTATACTTGTATTTATACTTCAAATGTTTAAGGGAATGGGGCTTGTTGAAAACTTTATGACTGCAGTTTCACTTGCCGTTGCAGCAATACCTGAAGGACTTCCTGCTGTTTTAACATTAACACTTGCACTTGGAATGCAAAGAATGGCTAAATCCAATGCGATTATTAGAAAACTTCTTGCTGTTGAAACCCTTGGAAGTTGTAATATTATATGTAGTGATAAAACAGGTACACTTACCTTAAACCAAATGACTGTTCGTGATAGTGAAATCTACTCCAATAAAGCTTTTGAATGTGCTTATCTTTGTAATAATGCAATTTTAAAAGATGACGATATATTGGGAAATCCTACAGATGGTGCTGCACTTGTATTTGCAGATAAAAGTGATTATCCAACTAGCACTTTAAGTGAAAAATTACCAAGACTTGGTGAAATTCCACTTACAAGTACTCGTAAGATGATGACAACCCTCCATGCTATTAATAAAAACAATGAAAATATAGAAAATAATTCTACTACAGATAGATTAGATGATGGAAAATTTATATCATATACAAAAGGCGCTCCTGAAATAGTTCTAAACCTATGTAAATACATAGATGACAATGGCACTATTAAAATTATTGATGATAAAATCAAGGAAAACATACTCTCAAGAATTGAAGAAATGAGTAACAATAGTTTAAGAGTACTTGCACTTACATATAACAATATAGATATAGATTTACCACAAGCTAATGAAAATAATACCCTAGATTTACAAAGAATAATTGAAGAAGAGACACTGGAAAATGAGCTTACCCTATGTGGAATAATAGGTATAATGGATCCTCCAAAAGAAAATGCAAAAGAAGCAGTAGCAAAATGTAAAAGTGCAGGAATAAGAGTAATAATGATAACAGGAGATCATAAAGATACTGCATCTGCAATTGCAAAAGAACTAGGCATATTAAATAAAGGTAAAGTTTTAACAGGTATCCAGTTAAATCAGCTTAGTGATGAGGAATATTTAAAAATCTGTGATGATGTAGAGGTATATGCTAGAGTATATCCTGAACAAAAGGTTAGAATTGTTGAAACATTAAAATCAAAGGACAATGTTGTATCAATGACTGGTGATGGTGTAAATGATGCACCTGCACTTAAAAAAGCATCAATTGGAGTTGCAATGGGTAATGGAACTGATGTTGCAAAAGAATCAGCAGATATGGTCTTACAAGACAATGACTTTACAACAATTGTAAAAGCAATTGAAGAAGGACGTAAAATATTTGACAATATAAGACGTTTTGTAAAATTCCAGATATCAACAAATGTAGGTGCAATACTTACAATAGTAATAGCAAGTATTTTAAATATGCCACTACCATTTAATCCAATACAAATATTATGGATTAATATTATTATGGACGGCCCACCAGCACAGTCACTTGGAGCTGAAGGCCCAGAGCGAAACATTATGAACCGTGAATCTGAAAATGGAGAAATATTAAATAAAAAAGATATTCTCCGTATACTTATTACAGGACTTATAATGGCTGCAGGTACCCTTTTAGTCTTTGGATATGAATTAAGTGCATATAATAATCTTGGATATAAGTCCTCACTAACAAAAGCAATGACAGTAGCATTTACAATATTTGTAATATATCAATTATTTAGTGCAATAAACAATAGAGCAGATACTGATGAGAAAAACAAAGCATTTACTTCTGCTATAATTGGTTCATTTATACTTCAATTATTAGTTGTATATGTAGGACCTCTCCAATTAATATTTAGAACAACTGCTATTGGACTCATTGATTGGGTTTTAATATTTGTTGTAGCATCAAGTATATTCCTTGGAGAATATATTATGAGAAAAACATTTCTTAAAAATCCTAACCATTAAACTTAATCAGTGAAAATATAAGTTAAGTTTAAACTAATGTTATAAAAAATCATTTTTAGGAAAACTAGACTTATATACTTAAAAGGCAATACGAGTGGAAATCTATGAATATATTTATTATGGGTGGTACAGCTGAATCTATAGAGATAATTAAATATATTAAAAAAAAATATTCTGATATTTATCTTATTACAAGCACCATCACAGAATATGGAGCAAATATTGCAAAAGAAGCAGGAAGTGATGAGGTAATATCAAGACCACTTCCAAAAGAGGATATTCTAAAGGTTCTAGATGATTACAATATAGGCCTTTACATAGATGCCACTCACCCATTTGCTGAGCATGTTACAAGAACTGCATGTAATATTGTAGATGAGAGAAAAATACCATTTATTCGATTTGAAAGAGAGTCCTTATACATTGAAGATATTGAAAACATAAATTTAGATAATGTATACCATGTAGACTCATTTGATGATGCTGGAAAGTTAATAGTTAATAATTCTATTGAAGGAAATGTCCTACATCTTGGAGGAATTAACACAGCAGGAAGTGTATTAAAATATATTCCTCCCCATAAATTTTACATACGTGTATTAACTGTCAAATCATCAATTGATAAATGTAGAGAACTTAAAATAAAAGAAAATCATATATTTCCAATGACTGCAAGTAAAAATAAAAATAAAAAAATCAGTAAAGACGAAAATCTAGAACTATATAAAAAAGTTAATGCAAAAATAATACTAACAAAAGAAAGTGGAGATACAGGAGGATTTAAAGAAAAAATAGAAGCAGCAAATAAATTAAACATAAAAATAATTATAGTAAACAGACCCCAAATAAAAGAATTAAAAGATAAAACTGTCATTAGTACAATTGAAGAGTTTGATAAAGAGTTAAATAAAATTATTTCATATTTACATTAAAATACATTAAAAAAATCTTATCTGAAAAAATTAAATAAAACTATTAGAATCGAAAATACACATATACAATAAAAAATTTTATAATATATAATAAACAAAAAAACCTATTATGAATACAAACAGATTTGAAACTTTTTATGATGCTATTTTGGCCATTATTATAACAGTTTTAGTACTTAAAATTCCACAACCCTTAAATCCCACATGGGGATCTTTTTTTCAAAATTCTTTACATTTTACAACATACCTAATAGTCTTTTTAACAATTATCAATATTTGGTACAGTAATCAGAAATTATTCCAATATATTGATAAAATAAATAACAAAGTTTTATTTGTATATGGAAATAAACTCTTTTTAATTACATTAATTCCATATTTTGCATCATGGCTATCAATGAATTTGTATTCATTAACTGCTGAGACAATATTCGGAATACTTATAATATTTGCAAATATTTCCCATATTATATCCGCAATTGTAGTTTTTGGAGCTAATAAATCCAATGAAAAACTAAAAGAATTAAACGTTAAAAAAATTCATTATATAGGGCCTTTAACCCTTACAGCAATAGGATTTATAATATCATATACTGTATATGTTCCAGGAATATACATAACAAGTCTATTTGCTGTAATTTTAAGTATTTTCTATAATAGAAAATATGGAAAGGAAATTGAAAATACAGAAAGATTTGAAGCACTGATTGATGCAATTATTGCAATCATCATAACAATAATTGTTTTAGAAATCCCAACTGCATTAAATGGTAATCTGGAATCATTAATTGAGATAAAATTTGATTTTATAGCATATATAATTAGTTTTATAGTTTGTTTTAATTCATGGAAAATTACTTATAACATATTTTCAATAATAAATAAGATTAATTTTAAAGCTATCTGGAGTATATCCCTAGGATTATTCTTTTTATCATTTATCCCCTATTTATCAACCTTTGTTGCTATGCATTTTAATGAATTTGTTCCACAATGTATCTACGGTATAAACTTTATTATAATCAACATATGTTATCTTATATCCACATATGAAATAAAAAAAATAGATGAAGACAATTTATTACTGCAAATAGCATTTGAAAACTATAATAAATTTATTATAACTATTATATCCACATGCGTTTTCATAGCTATCGGATACTTCTACTATCCCCCAATAATAATCATATCATGTATATTTTCAATAATAGCATCATGGATTTTCGTGATAGCGAAAATAAACATAATTAATTGTAATTATGATTAATTTTTAATTTAAGATGTAAAAAAAGATTAAGAAAATAAACATATAAACACAAATTAAGAATTACTAAATATCTGAATAGATAATCCTCATATTAATCAGAATTTAAAAAAATTTCCAAATCAACTAAAGCTTACTAAATAATAATCTTATAATCATGATTACAATTGTCTCTTTTTCTTGAATCCATATCAATTAAATCAAAAACAAGGCGATTACGTGCTAAAACCTTCCATATATTATAAGTTTCAAGTATGAAATCCTCATTTAGTTTAATTTTATCATGTACAATAGGACAAGTATATGGAAATTCCTCCTCATCAACAATTAGATGAAACTGACCATCCTTAGAAATATGAGGAATAAGTGGAAAAGTTCTACACTGAATAGGACGAATACTACGATCACATTTAGGAGGATTAGTACATTTAACCAAATAAATTTGACCCCTCCATGAATGAGGATATCTAATCTCTGAAGAATCAAGATAATATAACTGAAAACTGTCACTATCCTCATACATTAACTCTTCACCTGGAAGAAGATATAATGCAAGTTCTTCAGCACCTTCATCCAAATCATAAACACAACAAACTTCACCACAAAGTTTGCCACAATCATAATCAACTGGTGAAACCTTATCTAAACGATCATATATTTTTTGAATATAATTCTTCATCTCTTCTTTTGAAAATCCCATAAATGTATTTATGTTTTTTAAAGTATTTTATTATTTAGTTAATAGTTTTAGGAAAGTTTCATATGTTTACTTATAAATGCATATTAAGAAAAAAGAGACCATAAAAATTTTAAAAACAATACTAAAATAAAAATAAAAATTTTAAATGAATAATAAAAATAAATATAAGAATTTAAATGTATAATAGAAATTAGACTATGAGAATTTTAAAAAAATAATAAAAATTAGAAGTAAAACTTTTAAAGGAATAAAAAAATTAGACTAT
Organism: uncultured Methanobrevibacter sp.; assembly: GCF_905235195.1. Classification (GTDB taxonomy): domain Archaea; phylum Methanobacteriota; class Methanobacteria; order Methanobacteriales; family Methanobacteriaceae; genus Methanarmilla. The sequence goes on from NZ_CAJOKH010000008.1 coordinate 28,672, forward strand.
GAGATTTTAAATGAATAATAAAAATAGAATATAAGAATATTTGAAAAAAATTAGAAAAAATAAAATGAATAACGCCGAGACTGGGATTTGAACCCAGGAGGAGGTTACTCCACAGGATTTCAAGTCCTGCGCCTTACCAGACTAGACTATCTCGGCAAAATAACTAGCAATAAATACAATATATTATAAACTGTATTTTCATAATTATTTAATAAACACATCAAGTGTAAATTAAATTGTATTTAATAATCATTAATTAAAAACACCATAAATGTAATTAAAATATTTAATAAATATCACTAACAAGATATTTAAAAAATAGATTAATATTGTAAATTATTAATATATTTAATTAGCTTTTAAGTTCAATTTCAATACTTACTTGATCAGGTACTTTGACTTTCATAACTTGTCTCATAGCCCTTTCATCAGCACCAATACTAACTAAACGTTTGTGAATACGAAGTTCCCATTTTTCCCAGGATGATTTTCCTTCTCCATCTGGAGATTTTCTTGTAGGAACAACTAATTTTTTAGTTGGAAGGGGAATAGGACCAGAAATGTCTACACCAGTTCTTTCTGCAATTTTTTTAATTTGTTCACAAACATCTGAAAGGTCATTAGGATCAGTACCAGTAAGTTTAATCCTAGCTTGTTGATTCATTAATTTTCCTCCAAAATAAACAAAAAAAATACTGTAAATAGATTATAAAATTTTTTAAAAAATAATTTCTAAAATTTAAAATGAATAAATTATAAAAAATTATGTTTTAAAAAAAATGAATTAAGTTTTTTTTAAAGTATTTAACTTTAAAAACTTAATTTTAGATTAAATCTATCTATTTAGCTGGTTCAATACCGGTACATAATCCAGCTGCAACAGTTTGACCCATATCACGGATAGCAAATCTTCCCATTTGAGGAATAACTTTAGCATCTTCAATAACCATAGGTTTAGTAGGTCTAACTTTTACGATAGCTGCGTTACCAGTTTTTAAGAAGTCAGGGTTTTCTTCGTCAACTTGACCAGTAGATGGGTTTAATTTTTTATTTAATTCCAAGAAAGTACATGCAATTTGTGCAGTGTGACAGTGGAATACAGGAGTGTATCCAACAGTAATAACACCAGGGTGTTGTAAAACAACAATTTGTGCATCAAAGGTTTTTGCTACAGTAGGAGCATCATCAGTGTGTCCAGCTACATCTCCTCTTCTAATATCGTTTTTACCTACACCTCTTACATTGAATCCGATGTTATCACCAGGTTCAGCAGATTCCATAAACTCGTGGTGTTCTTCGATAGATTTAACTTCTCCAGAAGCTCCAGCAGGTTCGAAGATAACATTTTCACCTTGTTTCATTACACCAGTTTCTACTCTTCCAACAGGAACAGTACCTACACCAGTAATAGAGTATACATCTTGAATAGGAACTCTTAAAGGTTTGTCAATTGGTTTTGGTGGTACAACTAAGTTGTCTAAAGCTTCAATTAAGGTTTCACCATTATACCAGGAAGTGTTATCGGATTTCTCTTTAATATTATCTCCTTCAAATGCAGATAATGGGATGAAAGGTACTTCATCAGGTTTGTATCCGATAGATTTTAATAAATCAGTAGCATCTTTTTTAATTTCATTAAATTTGTCTTCAGAGTAATCGACAACATCAATTTTGTTAATAGCAACAATGATTTGGTTTATACCTAAAGTTCTGGATAAAAAGATATGTTCTTTAGTTTGTGGCATAACACCATCGTCTGCAGCTACTACAAGTACAGCTGCATCAGCTTGGGATGCACCAGTAATCATGTTTTTAACGAAATCTCTGTGTCCTGGGCAGTCTACAACAGTATAATCATATTTATTAGTGGAGAATTTTTGGTGAGCTAAATCGATAGTTACTCCTCTTTCCCTTTCTTCTCCTAATTTATCCATAACAAATCTGAATTTGTTTTCTCCATCATCTAATTGTTGTTCAGCGATTGCACCAGCTTTTAATAATAAATGTCCTACTAAAGTGGATTTTCCGTGATCAACGTGTCCAATAAATGCTAAATTTAAATGTTCTTTCTCTTTTGCCATTTTTTAACCTCCGTTAAATATTATAATCATTATTTTTAGCTTATTAATATAGCATAATTTAAAATTGTACTTTCATATATAAAAACATAATGATTTTTTTACATACTTTTTAATTTTATTTTTAATATTAAAAAAATAATTTTAATTTTTTTAATTTTTTAATTTTAAATTTTGAAATAAATAAATAAAAAAATAAATTTAATTATTTATTTATTCTAAGTAATGAGATGCACCATAAGGTTCTTCAGATAATCCTTTTCTTTGTCTGATTTGTTTTATGATATTTTTCTGTAATTCACCAGGTAATCTTTCAAATCCACAGTTTTCAGTAGACCATAAACATCTACCTTCTGCTGCAGAACGGATATCTCCAGCAAATCCAAACATTTCAGCAACAGGTACTTTAGATTCAATAGTAACCATATCGTTATTTTGTTGCATATCTACAATGTTACCTCTTCTGTTTTGGATTTCTCTGGTACATGCACCCATATAATCTTGTGGTACATTAATAAATACTTTTTGCATAGGTTCAAGTAATGTTGGTTTAGCTAACATTATAGAACCAAAGATTGCTTTTCTAACTGCAGGTAAAACTTGTGCTGGTCCTCTGTGAACAGCATCTTCGTGAAGTTTTGCATCCATTAATTTGAATTTTAATCCCATACAAATCTCGTTTGCAATGGGACCTTGATCCATTGCAGATTCAAATCCTTCCATTAATAATTCTTTTACCTCATCTAAGTATTGTATACCACGAGTCATATTAATGAACATACTTTTACTGTATACACCCCAAACTCTTCTAGCTTCTTCTTTATCCATTCCATATTCCATGAAAGTATTTGCTTCTTCTTTAGATTTAACACGGCCTTCTTTAATGTCACCAGCTTGATAAGCAGCAAATAATTCTTCTTCCATAGGTTCAATTTCAATATAGAATCTGTTATGTTTGTTAGGGGATTTACCTTCAACAGGTCCAGCAGTACCAGCAACAGTTTCCCTGTATACAACAATAGGTTCTGAAGTAGTAATTTCTACACCTTTATCATTAATCCTAAATGTAATAACTTCAAGGTGAAGCTCTCCCATACCAGATACTAAGTGTTCACCAGTTTCTTCGTTAATATTAACTTTAATAGTTGGATCTTCTTTTGCAACTTGTCTTAATACTTCAATTAATTTAGGTAAATCTTTAGTATTTTTAGCTTCTACTGCAACAGTAACTACTGGTTCTGAAATATGTTCTAAACCTTCAAATTCTTTGATTTGATCATCAGGAGAACATAAGGTTTCACCAGCAATAGCTCCTTTTGCACCAGCAACATAAACAATATTACCTGCTGGGACTTTATCAGTATTAACTCTTTCAGGTCCAAAGTATACACCTACTTGTTGTACCCTACTTTTAGCATGAGCACCAACTAAATATACTTCAGTACCTTTTTCAATAGCTCCTCCATAAACCCTACCAGTTGCAATTTCACCTGCATGTTTATCTACAGATACATTTGTAACCATTACTGCAAGTGGTCCATCAGGAGAAGTATTAATCATACATTCACCAGCTGGAGAATCTGCATCTCCATCCCATATATTAGGTACTCTGTAAACTTGTGCTTCTTTAGGAGAAGGTAAGTGTTCAACTACCATACCGAGTAATACATCAGATAAAGGTACTTTTTGAGCTAATTCTTTCTGATTATCATTATTACAATAATCAATAATATCATTAAAGTTTACTCCAGTTTCTTGCATAGTAGGTACATTAATAGCCCAGTTATGATAAGCAGAACCAAATGCTACACTACCATCAGTAAAATCAAGAGACCATTCTTCTTTTTTCTCTTCAGGAGCCATGTTTTTAATCAATTTATTAGCTTCCATAAAGATTTTTAAAAATCTATCTTGTAATTCCTTACCATCTAATTTTAACTCATTGATTAAACGGTCAACTTTGTTAATAAATAAAACTGGTTTAACGTTTTCTTTTAAAGCTTGTCTAAATACAGTTTCAGTTTGTGGCATAATACCTTCTACTGCACAAACAACAACAACTGCACCATCTACAGCTCTCATTGCACGAGTAACGTCTCCACCAAAGTCAACGTGACCTGGAGTATCTATTAAATTGATTAAGTATTCATCCTCTTTATAATCGTGAACCATAGATACATTTGCTGCATCAATAGTAATACCACGAGCTTGTTCTTGTTCATCAAAATCTAAGAATCTTTGATCACCTGCTAAATCCTCAGAAATCATGCCTGCACCTGCAAGAAGGTTATCAGATAAAGTGGTTTTACCATGGTCAATGTGAGCACAAATACCAATATTTCTGATTTGATCAGGTTTAAACATTAATTCCTTAATTTTTGCAATCATTTTGTCTCGTCTACTCAAAGAAATCACCTTATGAATATAAAATCTAGTGAGCAGCTTTAGCTACTCTTTCTTTCTCTTCTTTTTTCTGTAATGCAAAGCTTCTTGAATCTTCATTAGAAGCAAGGAGTAATTCATCTGCTAAACATGCACCTGCAGATTTTCTATTTTTAAATGCTGATCTAAAGGTTCCTCTTGTAATGAAACCTAAAGATAAATCTACTCTTCTTTGTGGAGATATATCTACAGCAACTTGATAACCAATTCCCCCATATTTAATACGAGTAGTTTCTTCACGAGGTGCAGTGTTTTCAATTGCAGTTACTAAAATTTGAACAGGATTTTTATTAGTTTTTTCATTAATAATCTCTAAAGCTTCTTTAACAATAGCATATGATTTATTCTTTTTACCTGCATTTTTTTTAGATTTCATGATTTTGTTCATTAATCTCTCTACAATAGAAACTTTTGATTTTGCAAATTGTCTTTTTACATGTCTGCCTGAAGTGTGAGGCACATCATTACCATCAAGACAAATATATTTTACAAGTCCGAGATCACTTACTTCTACTTCAGATAAATCCCATTTATCAAATAATAAATCAGACATAATATTCACCTTACTGGTTTTTCTATTTTACCTGAAACCATTTCAGATAATGCAACATTGTTTACTTTAGAAACTTTCCAACGAACCCCTGGAATATCTCCCATAGACCTTCCAGACGGTCCTCCAATTCCTTCAATCATCACTTCATCGTGTTCATCAATAAATCCAATTGCTCCATCACCTGGTGCAAATGCAGTTAATTGTTTACCGTTTTTAATTAATTGAACACGTACACATTTACGAATAGCGGAGTTAGGCTGTTTTGCTTCAATACCAACTTTTTCAATGACAATTCCCCTAGCTTGAGGAGCTCCTTCAAGAGGATCAGCCTTAACATCTAAACGTAATGCTTTCCTTTTATAATCTACATCTTTCCACTTAAAATTTTGTCTATTCTTTTTAAGCTTTCCTGCTGCAAAAAGTCCTGGCATTATATTTACCTCTTTTAATTTTTATTTCTTGATACAACTAGGATTTAACCTAGAATTTATTTGAATAATTGACTTGAAAACTAGATATTAACCATTAGGACTTTTAGTTTTCAAAGTATGTAAATATTAACAAACTAAATAATTAAAAATCCACCGCTGCGATTTGCATTATATTGATGAGACATAATGCAATCTAAATTTTTAAATTATATAGAATTATAATAAAAGATAAAAGAATTAAATTAAACTAGTCCGGATAAATTAATAATAATTGTAATTGAATATTTTAAGAATTATAACTAGTAATTTTTAATTTATTGCACACATTACTAGATATAATACAAAGATTATGATAAAAATTACAATTTTTAATTTAATTGCTATTTATCTATAGATAGTGCTAACTAATAGTAATAAATTCTCTATAGCCAAAAAACATGATATAGCCATAGTTTCTATGCATAATACAATTAAAAACTCCTAGAACTTGATTAAACAAATTCCTAAGAAAAACAACATAGAGATATTCCAAGCAATATCTATTAGTATAAATTATATACATTACCCTTTATAAAGCTAATGTTTTTTATATCTAAAAACTAAAATTATTGAAATTTTAAAAAATATTTTTTAAAAAAAAATACATAAATCAAGTTAAAAATAATCAGTTAATATATCCCAATAATATATAATATAACTAATTAGTAAAATAATTAATAAAATTATATAATAATAAACATATTATGTAAAAAGATTTTGAATAATTAATTTAATCTAAAAGTATTTAAAAAAGGAGATAAACAATGACAGATGAAACTAATGGAAATCGTATGAGTAACTGAATATTATCTCAAAATTGCTTTTTCTGTATCAAAAAGAAGCACATGTTTAAAAAGATGATATGGTGCTGTAATAGTCAATAATGACGAGATAATAAGTACAGGTTATAATGGAAATCCACGAGGAAATGAAAACTGTTGTGATAGAGGAAACTGTCAAAGAATGAACCTTCCATCTAAGTCAGGTAACTACAATGATTGCTATTCAGTTCATGCAGAACAAAATGCTATGCTTAGTGCAAGTAGAAATGAAATGATTGGCTCAACCATTTATATAGCTGGAGAAAAATATGATGATGGTAAAGGGGTAGAAATAGACGATACAGAACCATGCCCCATTTGTTTTAGAATGATTAAAAACTCTGGAATTGATAAGATAGTTAGTAAAAAAGGGACATTAAAATTAGATGAACTTTAAAATGAATTTAATATTATAAATACTTTTAAAAAAATGAGCTTAAAAGGAATATAATAGTATAAATAGTTTTAAAGAAAAAATAAAATAAACTGTTTATATATTAAAGGTGTTATTATGGGATTATTTGACAAATTTAAAAAATCTAAAACTAATGAAAATAGGGAAAATGAAAATGAGAAAATAAAGCTCAATGAGATTAATGATGATAAAGATCTTTTTGAAATTGTAAATAACAATTCCTCATCTAAAATTCGTCTAGAAGCCGCAGGAAAAATAAAAGATGAAGAAACACTTGAAAAAATTGTTTGTGGAAATTATGAATGGATCTTAAGAAAAAAAGCACTTGAAAATATATTTGACAGTAGTATAATAAGTAGTATCTTAAACAATACAAATGAAGACTATCTTAAAAAGCAAATAATTACCACAAAAGAAATAGATAATAAGACTCTTGAAGAAATAGGATTAAATGACAGAGATAGTAGTGTTCGTATAGCTGCAATTGAAAAAATAAACAATAATGACATATTATATGAAATTATAAAAAAAGAGTATAAAATAAAAGACATTGATACTAGTGAAATATCTCTTAAATCCATAGAAAAAATTACAGATACAAATATTTTAAAGGCAATTGCAAAAAATGAAAGCTGTAAACACCTATCAACACGTGCCCTATTAAAAATCACAGACAATGACTTTTTAAAGGATATTGCTAAAACTCATTCAAATGAATCTGTACGTATTGCTGCAATTAATAAGATAAGTGATGAGAAAACCTTAAAGGATATTGGAAAAAAGGATCCCAATAGTAGAGTTAGAAAAGCAGCACTAGATAAAATCCATGATAAAGACTTTTTAGTTAAAAATATTCCGTAAATTTAGTTAGATTAAATGATCATAATACATACTATTATAAAAAAACTGAAAACTTTAGTATGATTGAAAAACTTGAATAAAATATCACAAGTTAAAAATAGAAAAAATATAAGAACAATTTATGTATAAATCATCCTTATTTTAGAAAAAAAATAGAATACTAAAAAATAATAAAAATAGTTTGAATTAACTATTTTAAAATTATATTACTAATATTATGTTGTCTGTTTGCAATAAGTTTAGCCCTTTCAATGTTAGCTCCACCTTTACCAATAGCAATACGTTTATTAGTATTATCTGCAGTAACTGTAGCAACACTTTCTCCAGAATCTTTTTTAAGAACTTTAATAGATTGGAGTTCTGCAGGAGCAAGAAGATTTTTAATAAAGACAGTTGGATCTTCACTGTGTTCTACAATTTCAACACCTTTATCAACTGCTTTTTTAACTTTATTGACAGTACTTCCTCCTTTACCAATAGCTAAACCCATATCCCCATTCTTGACAACAAATGTAACCTTAGCATGGTCATCATCTATAATACAGTCACGAACCATAGCTCCAGTCATACTTTCAAATAATGCAATATATCTAATTTCATTAGAATTAAATTTAATAGACACTAAAATCTACCCCATTACTTCTAGTATAGTAGAATCTCCTGGATCGTTAATAACTAATGTAGCTACAGTAAATGGTTTACCACAAACAGAACCAAGAGTTACACTGGTACCATCATACACATAGTAAGGAACATTAGAAAGGTTAGAATAGTATTCTACATCTTCAAGAATATCTTTAGGACTGTTTTTTGCAACAATAACAAGTTGACCTTTTCCTAATTTTAAAGATTGAATTGATTTTTCAGAGCCAAGAAGTACATCACCTGTATCTACTGCCACTCTGATTGCTCTATCTACGTCCATCATCTGCCTCCTTTAATATTTTATATTTTTCGACTTTGGTTTATTTATTAACCAAATGTAACAGAGCTTAATTAGAGTCTGTAAAACTATTAATCTTAAAACTTAAATTTAAGATTTAATAGTTGTAAATTGAATAAAAATTCAAAAGCTAATATTTATTTATTCTTCAAATATAATCTATAAGCTTATGATTTTTATATTTTAAGATTTTGCAAAACCATTAATTAAATAATCAGTTTTACATATGAAAATAATAAAAAAATAATACAATCTAAGATTATATTACATACTTAATAAATGTAATGAAAATCTAATATGTATTTTAGATTAGGAATTTAAAAAATTTAAAAAAAAAATTTAATAAATTGAATAAATTGTATTAAACTATTAAAAAATAAATAATAGTTAATAATAATCAAGAATCCATTGATTAGTATTAAACTACTCAAGGACCAAGAATCATTAACTTAATACATACTTTTTGCTCTTTCTTTTTCAATAGCTTTTAAGGTCTTTTTAGCCTTTGTTCTATTAGATTTTGTAGTAGCTTCATCCTGTGATTTATCCATAATAATATCAACAGAACCTGTACCTAATGGTATAGGCTGACCTACAATAATGTTTTCAATAACACCTGTAAGTTTATCTGTTTCACCACGAATACTTGCAGTTAAAAGGTGTTTACCAGTTTCCTCAAATGCTGCACGAGCAAGAACAGAAGACTTTTCACCACCGATACCATGACGACCAATAGATTTTACAATACCCTCAGAGGTCATCATATCAGCTACAAGCATAATATGCCTAATATCAACTGAAAGACCTTGTTCTGATAATGTTCTTAAAGCTTCATGAATAATAGCATTACGTGCTGCTTCAATACCTAATACCATATAGATTTCATTAATATTGTTAGTTGTTGTTCTAACATTATCTATTCCATCAATTTTAAGGATTTCTTTTAAGTTTGAACCTTCAGTATGTATAATCCATTCATCTTCTTTTCTAATAATAACTTTACCAATATTTTTTAAACCACTAATTTGTGTATCTCTTACTTTATCTGCAAGTAAACGTAATTCACGAATTGATTTGTTAGATGGTTCAAAGGTAAATTTATTATCATCGATTTTAACTTTTTTATGTGCATTTTCGATTTTATCAATTACTTCATCATAGTCTAAACGTTTTTCAGCTAATTTATCTTTATTAATAACTGCATCAACTTTCATTTCAGCATAATTCATGTTAAAATCATCAAGAACATCATTGATTGTAGATTTACCAATTTGGTTTGCTAATTTACGTACAAATTCTTCATTTTGATTAGGTGCAATACCTGTATCCTCATCCACCTCACTAGATAAGTATATGTCCATTGTAGGTGTTGAAATTGATTTTCTTGCATCTACAATTTCAATAAGACGTGGTAAACCTAATGTTACGTTTAACTCCGCTACCCCTGCGTAGTGAAAAGTACGCATAGTCATCTGAGTACCAGGTTCTCCAACAGATTGTGCTGCAACTGTACCTACAGCTTCACCTGCTTGAACAAATGATCTATGATAAGCTTCCTCCACTTTATCAATTAAGGTATCAAGTTCATCATCACTTAATTCACGTCTAATATATGCACTTGCAATTTCTTCAACATAACTTGGAGGAAATGAAATACCTTTACTGTTAAGTACATTTTCAACTTTTACAATTACTTCTTCATTTGTTAAATTTTCTGGCATATTATCCCTCCTATTTTTTTACCCTCATTTGATCAATAATTTTATCAAGATTTGCTACATGACCATAATCACTTTTAGCAGGGTCTACACCATCTTCACCAAATAATGTTTGTATAACCATACCACGATTATCAGTAACAAGTCCATTTGATTTAACTTTTAAATCTTCAAGAGCATTTACAAGTCTTCTTTGCATATAACCAGATTGTGCTGTACGAATAGCTGTATCGACCAATCCTTCTCTTCCCCCCATAGCGTGGAAATAGAATTCTATAGGGTCAAGTCCTCCTTTATAGGAAGAGTGTACAAATCCTTTTGCTTTTGCACCTAATTCATTTTTCCTAAAGTGAGGAAGGGTACGTTCAGAGTATCCTCTGTGAATACGTCCACCACGAACAGATTGTTGTCCTACACAAGCAGTAATCTGAGTTAAGTTTAACATACTTGCCCTTGCACCAGTTCTTGCCATTACAACAGAGTGGTTAGTCATATCGAAGTAACTTTCTGCAATTTCTCCTGATTTATCCCTTGCTTCACCAAGAACCTGCATGATTTTCATCTCAAGAGTTTCTTCTAAGCTTCTACCAGGTAATGCTTCAAGTTCTTCATTTTCATATGCTTTAACAAGTTGATCTACCTTTTCTTCTGCTTGTTGCAAGTGTTCTTTAATACGTTCTTGTGCCTCGCTTGGAATTTCTTCATCATTTGTACTGGTAGTAATTCCAGTTTTCATAATTCCACATATAGCCATATCAGTAGACCTGTCCAAGAATGTTTTAGCTGCACTTGGACCATATTCTTTTGTAATAGTATCTAAAATATTACCACTAAATGATCCATATGCTTTCTCATCTATTGCACCATAGATTAATTCACCATCTTCGATTACAACATAAGCATTGTTTTCACATTCTTCCTTAAGACATACATCACATTTTTGACAGACTTCTCCTTTATATGTCATATTCAAGTCATCTGGAAGGAGAAGTGAGAACAATTCTTTACCAGTCCAATCTTCATGGTCTTTACGTTTAGCCATTAATTTATCACGTTTAACTTTAGACAATATTTCGAGTAAATGAGATTTACGAATAACTTGAAGAGCTTGTTCTTCTGTGAAAACTGAACCATCACGAGTAAGTAAGTATCCTCCAGAAATGTGGTCGTGAATAGCTCCAATAATTGGTCCACCAAACCTTGGAGATAAGATATGTTCCTGTACCCTCATAAGAGATTTAGCTTCTGCTCTTGCCTCATCAGTTTGGAAAATGTGCATGTTCATTTCATCTCCATCGAAATCTGCATTATATGGAGGACATACACATAAGTTTAATCTAAATGTTTTATATGGAAGTACCTTTACTTCATGAGCCATCATACTCATTCTGTGAAGGGAAGGTTGACGGTTAAAGAGGACCATATCACCATCATGAAGATGACGTTCAACAATAAATCCTGGTTCTAACTGTTCTAAGATTTTATCTTTAGTCTCTTCATAGATTCTGATTTTTCTACCATCAAGTCTAATAACATAATTAGCACCTGGATGTTTATCAGGCCCATTTTGAATGTACTGTCTCATTTCATCAATATTCCATTCATTAACATAAGTCGGTACGGTTACTTCTTTTGCAATCATTTCAGGTACACCAACTTCATTAATGGATATGTTTGGATCTGGTGAGATAACTGTACGAGCAGAGAAATTAACCCTTTTACCTGAAAGATTACTTCTAAACCTACCTTCCTTACCTTTAAGCCTTTGCGCTAAGGTTTTAAGTGGACGACCTGATCTGTGTCTTGCAGGAGGTACACCAGATGCCTCATTATCAAAGTAAGTTGTAACGTGATACTGTAAAAGTTCCCACAAATCTTCAACAATAAGTTGTGGTGCACCAGCATCCATATTCTCTATTAATCTTTGATTGATTCTTAAAATATCTACAAGTTTGTGGGTTAAATCATCCTCTGACCTTTCTCCAGTATCCAGAGTAATAGATGGCCTTACGGTTACAGGAGGAACAGGAAGTACAGTTAAAATCATCCATTCAGGACGTGCTACTGCAGGGTCAACACCTAATACATATGAATCATCATCAGGTATTTTTTCTAAACGTTCCCTTACTTCACTAGCAGTTAATTTATAGTCACCTTGAGTAATAGTAGTTGGTTTATCGATTTTAATATCCTCTTGTTCTGCACCACAATGAGGACAGGTATCTTTTTTAGCAACTTTCCATACCTCTTTAATAACATCATTAATGTTTTCTTCATGTTCTTTACAGAAATCGATTTTTTCTCTGAATTCTTCGATTTCAACCTCATCTAAAAGTATACGTCCACATTCATTACATGATGCACGTAATATTTTATGAATAGTATTTCCAAAACCTGTGTGCATAACTGGTCTTGCAAGATCTATACTTCCAAAGTGACCTTGACAATCTCCTCCTCTAAATCCACAAGTACGGCATCTTAAACTTGGGTCAATAACACCTAAATGACGATCCATTAAACCATTTTCAATTGGATAACCATCTTCATCATAAGTATCTGGAGTTTCAATTTTAACTACAGACATTTTCCTAATTTCTTCTGGAGACATTAGTCCAAAGTCAATTTGTTTAATTTTTTTAATAATTCCTTTATCGCTCAATTTATTGGCTCCTTAATAAAATTTTAAATTCAACAGCTCCTAAACTTTATCTCGTAAGACCAATTTAGGGAATATACATAAACTTTTAAGTTCGTCAAGCAATAATTTGAATGCATAAGAGATTTCAATAGGATATGTTTCAGAATCTCCACAAATAGGACAATATGTTTTGTCTCTCATTTTATCATATACTGCTAACATACCACAATTACTACAGACAATAGCTTCAAATATATCTGATTCATCAAGTAATCTTTCTTTAAGTGCAAGTGCTGCACCATGAGCAATAAGACAATCTCTTTCCATTTCACCAAATCTTAAACCACCTTCACGTGCTCTACCTTCAGTAGGTTGACGTGTAAGTACTTGGACAGGACCTCTAGAACGAGCATATACTTTATCAGAAGTCATGTGGTGTAATTTTTGGTAGAATGCAACTCCTACAAAAATTTCTGCTTCTATTCTCTCACCAGTTACTCCACTGTATAATGATTCACATCCTGCAGATTCAAATCCATAGTCAAGTAAGGTTTGTTTAATGTTCTTTTCAATTTCACTGTTAAATGGAGTACCATCTATACGTTCACCATTTAAACATCCTGCTTTACCTGCTACCATTTCAAGTACCTGTCCAACAGACATCCTTGATGGGATAGCATGAGGATTTACAATAATATCAGGTACAACTCCGTCTTCAGTAAATGGAATATCTTCTTGAGATAAAATAAGACCTACTACACCTTTCTGACCGTGTCTTGATGCAAATTTTTCAGGTTGTCTTGTATCACGAACACGAATCTTAGCAAGACGACTTCCTTCAACAGTCTCGGTTAAAAGTACTGCATCAACAATACCTTTCTCACCATGACGTACTGTAACTGAAGTTTCTCTACGTTTTTCAGCACTTGCACCAAATTCATCAATTTCTTCTAAGAATCTTGGAGGAGATGTTTTACCAATAAGTACATCACCAGATTTGACTACACTTTCAGGATTAACAATACCACTGTCATCTAAATGTCTATATGCTGCATCAGATCTGTAACCTTTTACACTTTTAGATGGAATTTCAAATTTATCTTCCTGACCACCAGGATATTTTTTCTCTGATGTGTCATAAGAACGGAAGAAACTACTACGACCTAAACCTCTTTCAAGTGAGGATTTGTTTAAGACCATAGCATCTTCCATATTATATCCTTCATAACTCATAAGTGCAACAACAAAGTTTTGACCAGAAGATCTTTCATCATAATGAGTAGAATCAATAATACGTGTTTTTACAATAGGTTTTTGAGGGTGATGTAATAAATGTGCCCTTGTATCTGTACGTAAACCATAATTAGAAACATATAAACCTAATGCCTGTTTTGTCATACCGGATTCCATAGTATTCCTTGGTGAAGAGTTATGATCTGAGAAAGGAATAATTCCAGCACAAATACCAAGCATAGTTGCAGGGTCAATTTCTAAATGAGTATGGTCTTCATTTAAATCTGCAATTGTCATTGCAATATAAGAGTTTTCTTCTTCTTCTGCATCTAAGTATTCAATAAGACCCATATCAATTAAATCATTCCATTTGAGTTCGCCATTGGAAACCTGTTCAAGATGTGTTTTACTTAAAAGAGGTTTACCCTCTTCAACAATAATTACAGGTCTTCTTGCACGACCCGGATCATCGAAAATATAAACCTCATTAGTATCATCATAATAGGTAATGTTAACTTCAGATGAAAGATCTCCTGATCTTCTTTTTTGCCTTATATCAAGAGTAAATTCTTCTGGATTTTCACAATAATCAATAAGTTCTCCATTAAGGTAAACTTTAGCACCAATTACATCTTGATTTAAAACTCCCATACTCCTAATTGTTTCAATAATTTTTTCAGTCTCACTACCTTCAGAGATTTTACACATTAATGCTAAGTTTTTAACAAGACCACAGTTTGGTCCCTCAGGAGTTTCGTTTGGACAAATTTTACCAAATTGAGTTGGGTGCAAATCCCTTGCTTCGAAGTGAGGTTGACTTCTTGTAAGAGGAGATACAACACGTCTAAGGTGAGATAAAGTACCCATGTAAGAGGTCCTATCTAAAAGTTGGCTTACACCAGCTCTTCCACCAACCCAATTACCAGTAGCAATAGCGTGTTTAATGTTTTCTGTTAAAACATCACTTCTAACTGCCTGTTTAATAGATAAATCTTTACCACGAGAAATACTACGCTCTAATTGATAACTCATATCACGAGTAAGAGAAGTAAATGCAACCCTAAACAAGTCTTCCATTAAATCTCCAGAAACTCTAAGTCTTTTGTTAGTATAATGATCTTTATCGTGAGGTTCACGTTGTTCATCAATAACTTGAAGTAACATTTCAGTCATTTCAGCTAAATATATTGCTTTAGAGTGACGTTGTTCTTCTTCAATACCCATATGAGGAAGTAAATATCTGTCGATAACATCTTCAGCACGTTTAACACGGTATTCTTCAGTCATACCTTTTGCAACACGATTACCAATATATTTAACTGCAGCTAAACGGAGATATTCTTTACGTTCTTCATCAGACATTTTTTCCATTTCATCTTTATCAAGTTTAAGGTTAGCTTCAGATACTTGAATATCATCTGCAATCATCATCTGGAAGTTGAAATCATTACTGATTGCTGTGATAATTTCTTGATCTGTAGATAATCCTAAAGCACGTAAAAGGATTACAAGTGGAATTTCACCAGGAACATATGGGAATGAAATTCTTAAAAACACACCACTTTTTCTAGGTTTTTTATATTCGAGAGTAATTCTTGCTCTAAACCCACTTTTAATTGAAGTAACAATAGCCTTAGCATGTCTATCTTCAACTTCACCCATACGCTCTAAGATGATTTTATTCGGAGCAATTTCCTCCATTGTAACAACAGCCCTTTCAGAACCATTTACAATAAAGTATCCGCCTGGGTCTTGAGGATCTTCACCTTTATCAAGTAATTGTTCTTCATCTAAATTGTCTAAATGACAAACATTAGATTTAAGCATAACAGGTAATTCCCCTATATACACATTTTCAAATTCAGATTCCTCCTCACCTTCTTCATCAAGTGCCATTTCCAAATACATATGAGCTGAATAATTTAAATTTCTAAGTCTAGCTTCAGTAGGATAAATACTAGTTTTAGAACCATCTGCTTCTTTAGTAAATGGTGGTTCAATATGTACATCTCCAGTACGAACCTTATATTTACCATTTTCTAAGCTTATTTCATCCGTAAATTCTATAATTTTTTGTATACGGTTATTTACAAAATCGTTGTATGATTTAATATGATGATCTACAAGGTCATATTCATCAAAAAATGCATCAACCAAATCCCATGTCTCTTCTGTCATGGACTTCCTCCATAGCTTTATGTGAATTTTTAATTAAAAATATAAAATTTATATTTTAACAACTTAAACAAGTTTAAATTTAAGTTTTATATTAAATTTGAGTTTAAATTTAAATTTTAAATAAAAACTTAATTTAAATTTAATTTTAAATTTGATTTGAATTCTAATATGAATTAAATTAAATTAAATTTTTTAAATTTAGAATTTTATCCATTTTAGATACAAATTAACAGAATTTAAGTGAAGAATTGATAAATAATTATTATTGAATTTTAGAATTAAATTTAGATAATCTTAAATTAATAATGAAATAATAGTAAAATTATTATAAATAATCAATAATAGCTAAAATTATTAAATATAACTAATAACTATGCTATGATTATAAATCTTAATATGCTCTTTATTAAATTATTAATTTAAATTAAAGTTAAATCATTAAATTTATTCATAAATTAAGTTTATATTAAATTTCTTGAGTTAATCCACACATGATTAATCCATTAAATTAAGTTTATTTAATTTATTTATTTTTATTAAGTTTATTAAAGTTTATTATTAATTAATCTCAATTTTAATCATAATACGAATTACACTTTTAATTAATGTGATAATTATAAGCACTTTTTAGTTTAAAATAAAATATGGACAAATACTCTTTATTTAAATCCACTAAACTAAAAAATAATTAAAAATCAGTTTTATGCTTATTATTATTTATCAAAATTTTTTAAATTTAGTCTGCTTCTTTATCTACAACCAAACGATAGGTTTCAAAAACCCCTGCAGTTTGACTGTCACGAGTGATTTTAAGAATATCTCCTTCTTCTGCACCTATATATTTTACTACAGGATCTTTTAAAAGGATTTTAGGAAGATTTTCTTTATCATATTCTAAATTGTTAATAAATTCTTCTTTTTCTTCATCGTTTAAAATTTCATGTTTCGGAACTAAATGATGTTCTTGGATATCCAATTTCAAATTAATTTCCTCCATATTGAAAAAGATTATTGAAAAAATTGATAAAATTTATAATAAAAAACAAGAAAACGGGCCCGACGGGAATTGAACCCGCGGCCGCTTGGTTAAAAGCCAAGCGCTCTGCCAGACTGAGCTACGAGCCCTTACAAATAATAAATTTTGGAATTTTCCAATATAAAAATTTATAATACATATATTAATCTTAAAGAAAAAAACCCTATGAAATTAATCTAAAAGCGCCTTGGCCGGGATTTGAACCCGAGTCGCGGGCTCGACAGGCCCGCATGATAGCCCCTACACCACCAAGGCACATACAGAAATAATTTCACACATTAGATTAAATAATATGTAACATAAAATACTTTTGTTAGCCTCATATATAAAGGTTTGTAATTATCAGAAAATTAAATAATTTTCTAAAAAATTACAAAAAACAAAAGTAAAATCCCGCCTGCCGGACTTGAACCAGCAACATTTGGATCTACAGTCCAACGCTCTGCCAAATTGAGCTAAGGCGGGACAGTGGGACCACCCGGATTTGAACCGGAGTCTCAGGCTCCCAAAGCCCAAAGGATCGACCAAGCTACCCTATGGTCCCATATTAAATTATAAAAATATTACTTACAGCAATATAATTACTATGGTATGTAAGTCTAATATTATATATAAAGCTTATGATTTTATAGAAATTCTTATAATTTATTTAAAAAATATTATTTTTAAAACAAAAAAATCATATGAAACTTAACATTCATTATTTTATAATTAAACAGAAATAAAGAAATACTATTTAACTAAAAATAAATGATGTTAATTGAATATTGAAGAAAAATATTGATTACATTATAATACATTATATAAATAAGCAATATTATAAGCCTCAGGGGGGAATTGAACCCCCGACCACCAGATTACAAGTCTGGCGCTCTACCGACTGAGCCACTGAGGCACAATAATATATCAACATACAAATTTCTATAAATTTTTACATATAAAGCTTACGATAAAATAAGTATTTTATTATGAATTTTTTAAAAATTAGAAAAATTAACTATTAATCATATGATAAAATTTTTAAAGAAAAATAAAATTATTCCTATAAATGGTAAAAATTTCTTATTAATGGTAAAAAAGCATCTAACAAAATGTAAAAGGTTCTAATAAAATGTTAAAATAAAAAACCCCATGAAAAATATTGAAAATAAGAAATAAGTTTTATAACTAATTTAAAGAAAATATAATAGAATAATAAGTAAATAATCAAAATATAATTATTGACAAGTGATTTTAAAATTTATTATTAAAATATTTATATTATACTCAATATATCCATAATAAGATTTAAAAAAATATTAAATTTGATTTTAAATAATTAAAATAATATCTTAAAATCATAAAATAAAAAAATAGATGATAAAATGAGTGATATTGAAATATTAAATAAAATCCCGCAGGTATTAAAAAATTTAAAAGAAGTAAATCCATTAACACAATGTATTACAAACTATGTAACAGTAAATGACGTTGCAAATGCATTACTTGCAATAGGGGCAAGTCCACTTATGAGTGAAGAGGCTAAAGAACAAAAGGATATAGTAAATATTGATAATGGACTTGTAATAAATATTGGAACCTTAACCAAAAGTCAAATAGAGGGAATGTACGAAGCACTTGATGAAGCAGATAACATATATAAACCTATTTTACTTGATCCGGTAGGAGCAGGAGCAAGTAGTCTTCGAACAAATACTGCACTATTTATGCTTAAAAATTATAATATAACTGTTGTTCGTGGAAACATGTCTGAGATAAAGATCCTTGCAAAAGAATATAATATAGAGATAGAAAACAATGAAATTGTAAAGGGGGTAGATGTTGCAAAAGAAGATATAATCTCAAAGGACAATATAAAAGTAAATGGTAAAATTGTAAAAGAATTTGCAAAAAAAACTAATGCAATCGTTATGGCATCTGGCCCTATCGATATAATATCAGATGGTGAAGATGTTTACTCAATAGTGGAGACCCTCTTATGAGCCATATTACTGGTTCTGGATGTATGTTATCCGGAATTATTGGAGGATTTATAGGTTCTAATGAAGATAAATTACTTGCAACCATAGCAGGTGCACTTTCAATATCCATAGCTGGAGAAATTGCAGCAGAATACATAAAAAATAATGATTTAGGCCCCGGATCATTTAGAACCTCACTTATAGATGAACTATATAAATTAAATAGTGAAATTATATTAAAACGAGCAAATATAGAAAAAGTAGAAATATAAAGACTAATCTACTTGCTTAATAAAAACTAATACTAAAAATTGTTTAATAAATATTATAAGAGCTTAGAGAGGATAAAATGGAGAATATTAACTACCCACTATATCTTGTAACAGATAGTAGTGGAAAAACTGATGAAGAATTTTTAACTGTTATTGAAGAAAGTCTTAAAGGTGGTGTAAGTGTAGTGCAGGTTCGTGAAAAGGAACTTGAACTTATACCATTCTATGAAAGAGCAAAAGCAGTTAAAGAATTAACAGACAAATATGAGGTACCTCTTATAATTAATGATAGAATAAGTGTATGTATTGGTCTTGGAGCAGATGGTGCACATATTGGCCAAAATGACTTAGATGGAGAAATTGCAAGAGACATACTAGGACCAGATAGAATACTTGGAATTTCTGCATCAACAGTAGATGAGGCAATAAAAGCTGAACGTGATGGTGCAGACTATATAGGATGTGGAGCAGTATTTCCAACATCAACTAAAGATGATGCAGATAGTGTTACAATAGAAGAATTTAAGAAAATAAAAGAATCAGTTAATATTCCAGTACTTGCAATAGGTGGCATCAGCGAAGAGAATGTATGTGAACTTGCATCTACAGATGCAGATGGAATATGTGTTGTATCTGCAATAATGAACTCAAAAGATCCAAAAGAATCAAGTGAAATATTACTTAAAGAGTTTAAAAACTTATCTAAATATACAAAAAAATAGTTAATGAATTTAATAAACTTATAATCAATTAATGATTAGATAATTAAGAATATTTTTATAATAAAAGTCATAGCTATGATTAAACCAATACCTCCAATAACACCTGTTACAAATCTTAAAGTATTAAAACTTTCCCTTAAACCTAAATATTGTGTAAAACCATCAATAAAAGCAGGTATCATTAAACTCAGAGATATTAAAAATAGATTGAAATTTAAATCAACAGGATTTAAAAGATTATAAATTTCAAATAAAATTAGACCAGTGTAAAATCCAGTACACCTGGCACAAACAGGAAAATAATGACCTTTATACGAAAATGTCCTATCAGGACGTCTATGACAAATATACTTTGTAATGTCAGTAACTTTCATAAAATAAGTATAAATTAATAAATATATAAATTTAATTAAAATTTCTAGTTATGAAACTTTTTTCTATTTTCTATTAGTGCTTCAACAGCATCAAGTTTTTTACCTGCAAGTAAATTAATACATGCTCCACCACCACTACTAACATGGTCCACCTTATTTTCATAACCCATACCTATAGTCGCAGCACCAATATGGCCCCCACCAATAATAGAATAAGCATCACTAGATGCAATAGCATTAATAATATCCTCTGTACCTATGGAGAATTTAGGGTCTTCAAATACCCCTGCAGGACCATTAGCAAATATAGTTTTAGCGTTTCTTAAACTTTTAGCATAACTAGCACTTGTCTCTTTTCCAATATCAAATATAGGATTATCACTAATATTATCAACACTAACATCAACCCTTTCCCCATCAATTTCAAGGGCTACATCACTTGGTATGATAATCTGATCTGAAAACTCCTTAAGTAAACCTTTACATTTTTCTATTTGATCTAAATATCCTTGAGATTTAATTAAATCCATATTAGGCACACCAATATTATATCCAGCCGCTACTAGGAAAATATTAGCAACAAGTCCACTAGTTAAAACATAATCTGCAGTACCATTTCTACATACATTTTCACATACCATAATAGAATCATCAGCCTTCATACCCCCAAGTGCAAATACACAAGGAGATTCAACATTATCTAAAGTATTTAGAATAGTTTTAAGCTCATATTCCATAACACGTCCTGCAGCAGAAGGAGTATTAACAGTAAAACCTATAAGTGAGACCTGACCTCTATGTGCTGCTGCAAAAGCATCATTAACAAAAAAATCAATAAGAGGACTTAAATATTTAACCATCATAGAATTGGATTGTTCTTCTCTAGAACGTTTAAGGCTTTCTTCTGAAAAGAATCTAGCATTTTCAAGAAGTAAAACTTCACCCGGATTGAGATTATTAATAGCCATAATAGCAGGAGTAGAAAAAATAGAATCAACATAACGGACCTTACGATTCAATAGTTGAGTTAATACTTTTGAATGCTGTCTTAATGTAGTAAAATCCTTTTTACCCGGTCGAGATTGATGAGCTAAAAGAATCACTTTAGCTCCTTTTCTTGCAAGTTCTGAAATAGTGTTTGCATGTAATTTCATACGATTATCATCTAAAATCACACCACTATTTGGATCAACAGGAGAATTAATATCAATTCTCAATAAAACAGTTTTACCTTCTACATCAAAATCATCAATTGTATTAAAGTTTAAAGCCATTATTCTCACTCAATATAAATAAATTATTTATAAGATATGTTAATACTATTTAATAAAATTTAGTAATTTTATTTACAAAAAAATTAATGATAATATATTTAATAAACTAAAATTTAATGATAATATATTTAATAAACTAAAATTTAATGATAATATATTTAATAAACTTATCAAAATCAGTGATTGCTAGTAAAAGTGAATATTATCTAGATATAAAGTTATAAGCATTAATATAACATAGATGCAGTTCTACTAGATAAAGCAATATGCTGATTTGCATTAGCTTCCACATATGGACCGTGACCTGTAAAAAGATTTGAAACATCTAAGTCTGCAAGCCTTTTAAGTGATTTGTTCAAATCTGTTTGTGAACCTGTTTTAAAGTCACTACGTCCAAAACTTCCATCACTAAAGACAGTATCTCCAGATATTAGTGATTGACCATTATATAAACATATGCTCCCATGAGTATGTCCTGGAGTGTGAAGTACTTCAAAGTCATAAAACTTATCACCTTCTTCAATGATTTTAACATTAATATCGGGTACACTACATCCAAAATGACTTGCAACCGTCTCTTCCCCATCACGACGGATTATAGCATCTGCATCTAATTTATGTAAATATACTTCAAGGCCGAATTCTTTTTGTAAATACTCGTTTGCACCAGTATGGTCAAAGTGACAATGAGTATTAACAATCTTATTAATATTATCAATTGATAAACCTGCAAGTTTAATATTTTCAAGCAAATAGTCAATATTAGAAGCAGTTCCCGGATCTACTAGAATATCATTGAAAATATATGCATTTGAATTAAAATCCCTACTTATAATCGGAATAATATTATCTATTTTTTCCATCCCATCACCAATAGATTAAATAATTATTTAATATTTTAAAAACGCTTAATTTTAAGTTAGAAAATAAATTACCTATTACTTTAATAAAAATAAAAAAATTTTAAAAAAAAATAAAAAACGAATAAATAAGTAAATAAAAAAACTAACTAAAAAACTAAATTAATATTATATTTTACTTACTAAATCCAATAAAGCATCTTTAGGATTATCCGCTTTAACTATACCTGATGCAAGAAGAACTCCTTCAGCACCTAATTCAAGTGCTTGAGCCATATCCTCACCAGTAGATATACCTGCACCACATAAAACTTTAACATTAGAATTAATTGCTTTAACCTTATCTACAGTACCTTCAACAATTTCAGGTTCTGCCTGTGAAACACTTATACCTGAACCAATTAATTCTGGAGGTTCAATAGCAACAATATCTGGATTAAATGTTGCAGCTGCAACACTTGTTTCAACATTATTAGTACATATACATGAAATTAAATTATTGTCAATTAATTTTTGATTAACTTCTTGTATATCTGCTAAAGTAAGTCTTTTTTCAGAATGATTAAGCAAAGATCCATCTATTCCAGAAGCAAGTACTCCTTCAAAGAGTGTAGAACCCGTGTTACTTCCAGGTGTAATTGCATCAATATGTTGAGATAAAACATCAATAGAAGTTTCATTTTTTATTCTATAAATATCACATGCCTGTGGACAAGCAACCATTTTAATTCCAGTTTCTTCTTGAACACTTTGTAAAGCTTTTGCTAAATTTAATGCATCATCTCCACAAGACTCTAAATAAGTTTTAAAATTTAAAATAACGATTGGAGTTTTTATTTTGCTCATAAAATACCTCACTAAATTTAATTATGAATTTAATCAAGATGTTAATAGTAGTTATATTAGATTAATAATATAAATATTTTTTAAAAATAAAAATTATAAAAATATTTAATAATAATAATTAATGAACATTAAATTTGATTAAATTTAGAAAATGATTATAAAAATTTAATAAAAATAAAATACAAATTAGTTTTTAAAGAAAAATACATTTTTTAAATTAAATATTAAATTAAAATTAATTTTAAAAATAATTAAAGTAAAACAAAATTTATTCATGATAATATGTCACTTACTATAGATGAACAAAAAATACTAGAACATAGTGGTTATCGTTTTGTAGGCAAATATGGACATGCAGCATGTAAAATATGTCATTGGACCAGGGAAAGTATAATTAACCGTGGAGTATGTTATAAGGAAAAATTTTATGGAATTAAATCCCATAGATGTCTTCAAATGTCACCTGCAGTACCATTTTGCCAACAAAAATGTTCATTCTGCTGGAGAGACTTATCACTTACAGAAACAGAATGGAATGGTCCTTATGATGACGTTGAAACCATTATTGATGAGGCAATAGAAGCACATAATCTACTTTTATGTGGTTATTATGGAAATGATAATGCAGATAAAAAGAAACTTGAAGAATTAAAACAACCAACAAATGCTGCAATTTCACTTGCAGGAGAACCAACACTATATCCAGATATTGATGAGCTAATAGGAGAGTTTAACCATAGAAATTTCTCCACATTCCTTGTATCAAATGGACAGTATTATAAAAAACTTTCAAATTTAGAAAATGAACCTCGACAAACCTATCTTTCCTTAGACTCACCTAACAGTATTGTATATAATGACCTATGTAACCCTCAAATAAAAGAAGGTTGGGACAATTTAAACAAATCACTAGATATTCTTAATAGTTTTTCAAACAATACTGCTATACGAATTACCCTCGTTAAAGGAAAAAATATGATTTCACCTGAAGAATATGCAAAACTTATAGAAATTGCAAACCCAGATTATGTTGAAGTAAAAGCCTATATGTGTGTCGGATCATCACGTGAAAGATTAACTCTAGACAATATGCCAACAATTGAAGAAGTTGAAAACTTTGCAAATGAAATTGGCCTAAATTGTGGACGTAGCGTAACTGATAAGTCAGATATAAGTCGCGTAGTACTACTTACACCCGATAAGTAATTAAATTGGTTTAGGGGTCTGAAATCTTCTGAATAAAATTCGGGCTGAAATCTCTTATTTTTTATATTTATCATATTCATTTATAATTGTTTGTAAAAATACAATTT